>JBFRWL010000163.1:0-7752 GCA_051439565.1 Prochloraceae cyanobacterium | reverse complement strand
GATGGATGTGCCAAGTCTCGATCGGGACTTGGCATCAGTATAATTAGAATCTAAATAATATCTTTATCTTATGAATGCAAGGCTAAAAATTGGCGAACAGATAATTGATAGTGAAAGTTTATTGTCGCGACTAGCTCAATACCAAATGATTCCCCAGTTAGCTAAAGAAATCATTATTGAGCAAGCTACAGCCGAGATAGAATGTACTCCAGAAGAAGGGAACCTAGCACGTCAACAATTTTGTCAGCAACAACAGATCGCCACTGAAGACCAGCTTGAAGCCTGGAAAAAACAACACTGGATGGACTCAGAACAACTCAAAAAGCGGATGCTTTTGCCACTAAAGCTTGCCAAATTTAAACAAGCTCAATGGGGACTTCAACTAGAATCGGAATTTCTGCAAAAAAAGGCTCAACTAGATAAAGCGATCTATTCTCTAATTAGGACGAAGGATGTAGGAATTGCTCAAGAACTATACTTTCGCCTTCAAGAACAAGAAAACTCCTTTACTGAACTAGCTAAGACCTATTCTCAAGGACCAGAAGCCAATACAGGGGGATTAATCGGACCAGTGGAACTAGGGTCTATTCACCCCAAACTAGCTCAGATGTTATCTAATAGTCGATCGGGACAAGTTTTACCACTGAATCGTTTAGGAGAATGGATCGTAATAGCGCGCTTGGAAAAATTGATTCCAGCGCAACTAAACGAACAGGTAAGCCAGCGATTGCTCGAAGAAAAATTTCAGGCTTGGTTACTCGAACAAATGCAACAACAAGTTTCTGTAGAACAGGGTGATTGGTTGCTTGGGGATCTCGAACAGAAAGTTTCTCTGGAAACTGAGGAACCATAAAATTCACTCACCGATGCTAAAAATCTACCAATCTACTATCTTTTCTCTGGGAGAAATTGGTCAGCAATTTCCAGCCAGGTCGTATAAAGAGAATTGTGCGGGTTCTCTGCCTTAATATCGCCCAGGAATTGGTATCCATTCAAAAGTATTGATTACATTTAAAAAATAGTCATTAATTTGTTCCCGTGAGTAAGGTGTAACACCATCTGTACCAAACCAGCGTTCATAAATATCTACTGCTTCGCTGCGATCGCTGACGACTTCTTCCATAAACTTAACCAGAGTGTAATTGACTAAATCTCGCCATTGAGATTCATCTTGGGGTAAGATGCAAGCATAAGATTCAACAATATATGGGTTATCGGGGACACTTTCAAAGTCATTTGGGTTAGCAGCAGTTCTCCTGATTCCCTCTAACAGAATACCGTCGCTAGCAAAACCGTCAATTTTCCCTTGCTGTAGCTGTTGCCAACCTTCTAGACGATCTTTGACTAATACTAGTTTTGCCAAAGGTTGAAGCATTTTTATAGCAGCTTCGTTCGTAGTTTTCGGCACCACGGCAATTCGCTTACCAGCTAGAGAATCTATTGTAGTGAGATCGCTGCCTTTTCTGACCAACATTTGGGTACCGCTACCAAAATAACTAACAGAAAAATCTACATATTTCTCTCGTTTCCAAGTGAAGGTAGTGGAACCACATTCGATATCAATGCTACCTTTGACGATCTTGGGAAACCGATTCTGAGGGTTAACTTCTACTAATTTAAGTTCGATCGGCTTTCCTAACTCTTCTTCTACTTGTTGTCTGATTAGTTGAAGGATATCTAGAGAATAACCAACCCACTCCCCCTTGTCGTTAATATAGGCAAAAGGAATAGAATCTTTTCTGGTTCCAGCAGTTATTACTCCTGTCCTTTTTATCTTTTCTAAGATTCTACCTGCCCAGCTTGGGGCTTGGTAGGTAACTGTCAACAGAAATGTTAAGATAACTAGTGCTACTTTTTGGCGCATCTTCTCCACAGTTAAATTCTTCAGTCTAATTAATGGTTAGGCTGCCGACACTAATTTTTACCATACCAGACTCAATTACAGTTGAAAGCTACAATTTCACCGTATATTTACTACTTTTGCCGCATTTTGCCGATTTTTTCGTTCTTGTAAAGCTTTATCTATCAATTTGCCAACTACCCAAGAAACAGATCTATCTTCTTCTTTGGCCCATTTTTCTAGTTCTTTTTTCCACTCCGAAGGAATGTAAGCCACAACTCTGTCTAGATCGGTTTTTCCACCCATTTTAAATTCCTATTTTTTTTGCTTACATTCAGGATACAAAAAATTGATTAATTCCTGTTGTGCTAGACTGTGCTGTGCTAGCATGGCATAGCATGGTGTGGAGAAATTTAATCGATGAGCGATCGAAATTTGCGACAAACTTTTCTAAAACCTAGAAAAAATTTGGGAATAACTTTACTTTCTCAAAGAGAATTAGGCAAAATGCGTCGTGTTGGTAAATTAGCCGCTAATTTACTCGATTATCTCGAACCAATGGTAAAACCGGGCATCAGCACTCAAGAATTGAACGATCGCGCCGATATCTGGATGCGAGCTCAAGGAGCAATTGGTGCTACCCTTGGTTATGCACCTGCGGGTCATCCTCCTTTTACTGGGTCGATTTGTACTAGCATTAATGAAGTAATTTGCCACGGCATTCCCAACGCCCAACAAATTCTCAAAGATGGCGATATTATTAATATTGATGTCACGCCAATTTTAGACGGCTATCATGGGGACACCTCGAGAACTTTTTTAGTCGGAAACGTATCGCCATCGGCACGAAAATTGGTCGAAGTAACCAAAGAATCGATGATGCGGGGAATTGCTGAAATCAAGCCAGGGGCTAGAGTTGGGGATATTGGCGCTGCAATTGCTGAATGTGCTGAAGCTAATGGCTTTTCAGTGGTGCGAGAATTAGTAGGTCATGGGGTTGGCAGAGAATTTCATACTAAGCCAGAAATTCCCCACTATGGCAAGAGAGGAGAAGGTTTAAAATTGAGAGCTGGGATGGTTTTTACAGTCGAACCAATGATAAATCAAGGAACTCGTTATCTCAAATTTTTGCAAGACGGCTGGACTGTAATTACTCAAGATAAAAAACTTTCTGCTCAATTCGAACATACTGTAGCGGTAACAGAGACAGGAGTAGAAATTCTGACTGTTTCATAAATTGCGATCTGAGTGACAAAACAGGGATATTTCCGAGATAATTGAACGACTGGAGTCGTCAATCAGCCGGAAGAACCATACCCTGACACTCTCCGAGACCCACTCTAGCATAGCCTTCTTGCTCACAGTATCCGCGAATGATGACTTTGTCTGTGTCAGCCAGAAAAGTTCGAGTCTCACCCGTTGGCAGTTCGATCGACTTGGAACCACGCTGAGTGATTTCCAGCAGAGATCCTTGGGAACCTTCCTCAGCACCGGAAACTGTTCCACTAGCCAGCAAATCTCCAGGACGGAGATTGCAGCCATTACTGGAATGGTGAGCGAGCATCTGAGCCAGCGTCCAGTACATATCTTGGAAAGAAGCACGGCTCAGGTGAAACGGCTCTATCCCTTGCTCGCGCATCTGTGCCGACTGAACTAGCACTTCAACCTTGAGGTCAATACCGCCCAGTTTAGTATTAAGGGGGGAGGAGAGATACGGTAGCGGAGTGGGATCTCCCTGGGGACGAGAAAAAGCGGGACAGCGGAAAGGTGCAAGAGCTTCCAGAGTAACTACCCAAGGTGAAATCGTGGTAGCAAAGCTTTTGGCTAAAAAAGGACCCAGAGGCTGGTATTCCCAGGCTTGGATATCCCTTGCTGACCAATCGTTCACCAAGCAGAGCCCGAATATGCGTTCCTCAGCGCTATCAATAGAGATAGGCTGCCCTAGTTGATTGCCAACACCAATCAGGAACCCAACCTCCACCTCGTAGTCTAGAAGCTGAGAAGGACCGAAATGAGGGATGCTATTTCCTGGAGCTTTCCGCTGACCCTTCGGGCGCTTAATAGGAGTGCCGCTGGGCACAATTGAGGAGGCGCGACCGTGATAGGCAACAGGGAGATATTTATAGTTAGGGAGTAAAGGGTTGTCGGGGCGGAATAGCTTACCAACGTTGGTGGCGTGAAAAATAGAAGCGTAAAAGTCTGTGTAATCGCCGATATCAGCGGGCAATAATAACTCAGCTTCAACCATTGGCACCAGTAGTTTTGTCGTTGGTGGGGGCTGTTGCCCATTGGCTCGGAGCAGTTCGCTCAGACAAGTACGCAACGCCGATGAAGCCCAATTTCCCAAAGCCATCAAGCCATTTAAGTTGGGAGCCGCGCAAGCTGATTGTAACTGTTCGGGAAGTTCCGGGAGTAGTCCTGACTGACAACATGAGGTCAAATCTAAGATCTGGTCGCCGATCGCCACTCCAATTCGCGAGGTTTCTGCTCTACCGGGATCTCGAAACACGCCAAAAGGTAAGTTCTGAATGGGGAAATCTGTGTCTTTTTGATTGGCAGATTCCACCCAACTGCGCAAACTTGGATCGTGGGTTTTATCAATTGAACGGCTCATAGGCAACTCTAAACTCCAGTGATAAGGATTTCAACAAAATCCCCTACTTCTTACCCCCTCTACTAGTCTGTTAATGAGGAAGCGTAGTTTTGTGGCAAATCCTGATACCTGCCTCTGCAATAACGGCGCAAACTAGCACTCAATCACCAACCCCTAGATTAGCTTTAGCCGAGGCTAAGGCAAGATTAACACAAGAAAGAGGAAATTAAATTTTATTAGTGGGATAGGTTCATCTCACATTTGTTGTCAAGAATCTGCGCTTGCTTTAGTTTATAGTTTAGCTGTCACCGAGCATTTTGATAATGTGTTTAGCAAGCTGCTTTTTAATTTCTCGGTGCCTGGGAATGGGTTGAGAAACCTTAGTTTTTGGGTTTTGATACCAATCATGTTTACCACCGTGACGAATGAAGATACAACCCATCTCCTCAAGCTGCTTAATTAAATCTCTTCGCTTCACGACACTTCCAGTTCTGCAACCTTGCGAATATTCGGAATTGTACCACCCGTTAATTCTTGATAAATATCGAGCAAGTTTTCTTTTAACTCTTCTTCAGTTTCCCCTTGAGTCCAATAGTCAGGATACTCTTCAAAATAGCCTAACCAAATACCATCATCTTGCCAATAAACATACTTTTTTTTCATTAGTCAATATACTGTTATCTTTATGAATTAGATACAATTAAATAAATCAATTAGCACGATCTAGATTCACATTATAAGTTGAGTTTCTGTCTACTTATTGATTGAGTCGGAAAAAATTTCCGTTGAGCTTTATTGTCGGGGAGAAGGAAGAATTTGTCTTGACTATTCCTACACTGATGGAGATATTCTGACTTTATCAAGCATCGAATTTGAACTTGCGATCGCACTACTCTATGAAAATGTTGTATTTGAAACAGAATATTGAAAAAATCTAGTTTAGCTTAGTAGTCCCAGCTCCTGAAGGTATTCTATTGGTTCTTGAAAAGAACAGGAACCAAAGGAACGGAAAAAACTGTGCCTAGCCTCTTTTAGCTCCCAGATCTCCAGTCGGCGATCTTTCCAGATAATGCTATCTGCTTTAAATTGAAAACTATCTATAGAAAACTCCTGAAGAATTGCTAAAGCTTCTTGAGTCGTTACTTTATGCCAGTAAAGCAGCGCCGCCGAGACGACAACATTCAGGAAGCCGTGCATAGTAGCCGAAGGGCTGTCTGGCTCGTATGTCAAGGGATATTGACCTGGAAGTGGGTGGTGAAGTCCGGCGGTTGCCTTAAAGGGAATTTTAGCCTCGGCACAAGCCAAGATAAACTGATAAAGTTGAGGAATAGTGGGAAAAGCATCGGCATTGAGACCGCCCGTTCGGATCTTAGCCGACACACCTGCACCAGCGCCTTGCAGTACCTTTATATATGGCTTTAAGTCTTCACTGAAGGGGATTTCAAAAAATGCCTCGATACCAGTAGGAAGATCGGGAAGTACTTGTTCAATTTCTCTGGGTGAAAGCGGTGGAAATTCTAGGGCGGCGATCGAAATCTTGTCGCTATTATTCAGAGATTTAATCTTGGCGATCGCCAACTCCAGTTCTGGAGAGATAATTACGCTGAGCCACCAATGTCTTGTTGAGTCATCTTCTGGGGAAAACTTTAACAGCATTGCTTCCAACTCGTTTAACCGAGACGCTGGTACTACGAAGCGACCTAACATCCACTGGGAGGAAGCTATTTGATAACGAGCATAATTGGCGATCGCCTCTTCCATACTAAGTTTTGCCGGCGGGAAAAGTCCGGCGTAGTCAACAATTGATGAGAAAAGTGTCTTTACCGATACAAGCATTAGAGATTATTTCTCAAGTAAGTTTATGCTACCTCAGAATTAATTAAACATTATCTGTGTGAGGGGGAAGACTCTCTATTAAACCAATGTAAGGAGATTAAAGGTGAGAGTGGTCAAGACAATACTTGGCGACATGCCGTAAGATGAGATTTAAGTTGATTTTTTTTGAAACAATTGAGGTGGTTCACTAATGAGGTTAAAGGCACTTCGCGACACTTGGGGAAAACGTTTAACAGCTCAGGCTTCTAGTCTTAGTGACGAAGAGAAATTTCATTTTGACAGTGAGTGTGAATTAGATATTAATTGGGCTAAGTCTGCCAGTCAAGATCATTGGATCTGCGAGTTATCTAAACCGAAACTCGGTTTTTTTAATTGGTACTTTTATAAACCTCATGTGCAGTTATTGGACGGGAAGCCACTCGATACCAATGAAGAGCTAATCTCTAAGGAAGTCGCTGAGGAGATTTTTGATAGAACAATTAACCCAGATGACTTTGAAGATATGAACCGTTGCTTAACAGAATTTGCAATTAACACACCTCGTCGAATAGCTGCTTTTTGTTCTCAAATTGGTCATGAGTCCGGTGGACTGAAGTGGCGGAAGGAAATTGCCAGTGGTTGGGCTTATGAAGGACGCTCAGATCTAGGGAATACACATCCTGGAGATGGGCCAAAATACAAAGGAGCTGGTTTTTTGCAATTAACTGGTCGGTATAACTATGAAAAACTAGCAAAAGATGTCAACGATACTATGGTTATGAACGGGGTTGATTATGTAGCCGACAAGTATCCATTCACTTCAGCAGGAGTATGGTGGAAGGACAATAAAATGAATGCGTTGGTTGATGGTGGAGCCGATATCGATCGAATCGGTGCAAAAGTAAATGGTAAATACCTTCCCAATGGTTGGCAAGATCGCCGCCGATACTGGAAGAGAGCCTGCAAGGAACTTGGGGTGAGCTGATGCGAAGAGGTAGGGGGCAGGGGGCAGGGGGCAGGGGAGACAAGGGAAACAATAACAAACAGCAATGAGCAATCAACAATCAGCTAACAGCTAACCCCTCATTTCGATTTTATATTTATTTGCGCCCAGCCGCTCAGAGAGCGACTCGACAGGGTAATTTGGTAAATGATCTATAATTAAAAAAAGATTCAAAATAAATTTCTTACTTCATTAAGGTCTTTTAGGTTAACGAACAAAAATCAAATTCTTCAATAAAAACAAATTTAATTCTCAGCAAGCTGACAATATCACTCCAGCAATCGGCTTCCTCAAAGGAAAAGCAAACAAAAAAGAAAAAACTGTTTTAAAACAATTATTCCGCCAGTAGGCAATAACTTTTGACTTATGCGAAGCGACTGAGTGAGCTTCAGAAAAAGCGACTAAAAAAATATTATTACCATGAGTGATTTTTTCCCTATTAAGAGATTCGACCACCTTGAGTTTTACGTAGGCAATGCTAGGCAAGCCGCACTCTTTTAC
>JBFRWL010000162.1:0-2966 GCA_051439565.1 Prochloraceae cyanobacterium | reverse complement strand
GAGTATTTCTAGTTCTCTGGAGGCTCAGTCAATATTAGACACAGCTGTAGAAGAAATACATGATGCGATCAAATCAGATCGAGTAGTAGTTTATGAATTAGATGAGAACGACAAAAGCATAGCCATTGCAAAATCTACACAGAGCAATTGGTCAATTGCTCAGGGAGAGCAAATTGCGAACCCCTGTTTCGACGCTAACGATATTGAAAAATACCAACAAGGTTGGGTACAGAATATTTCTGACATTTACCAAGCTAATCTGAGTCAGGAGCGCCTCAAGCAACTGGAATTCTTTTGTGTCAAAGCCTATTTAGTGGCACCGATTCTCATTGGTGGGGAACTTCGAGAGCTATTAGTTGCTCATCAATGTTCTAGTGAGCGGAACTGGGGACAAACAGAAATTGACTTATTTAGACAGGTAGCTGCGCAAGTGGGACTGGCTCTCGAGCGCGTTGACCTCTTGGAACAGCAGCGTCTCTCTGAGAAAAAACAACGACGTGCCAAAGAAAGTCTCCAGCGAGGGGCATTACAGTTGCTCAAGGATATTGCACCAGTAAGTAGAGGAGACCTTACTGTTCGAGCTCATGTAGGTTCTGATGAAATTGGAACAATTGCAGGTTCTTACAACTCTATCATTGAGGACTTGCGCAAAATTGTCTTTCAAGTACAAACTGCAGCTCAACAACTAAGCTCCACGACCAAAAAAAATGAGTCTGTGGTTGAAGCTCTTTCCGAAGGAGCTTTGCGGCAGTCAGGAGAAATTTCCCTAGCTTTAAGCCGAATTCAAGCGATGGTCGCATCAATTCAAGCTGTGGCTATTAACGCTGAACAAGCGGAAGTAGCAGTTCAAGAAGCGGCGCAAACAGTTCAAGAAGGCGATCGAGCCATGAACCGAACAGTAGAGGGGATGATGGCAATTCAGGAAAAGGTAATAGAAACGGCGGAGAAAATTAAGAGCTTAGGTCAAACTTCTCAAAAGATTTCCCAAGTAGTTAACCTGATTAGTAGCTTTGCTCAGCAAACTAAATTACTAGCTTTGAATGCTTCTATTGAAGCGGCTCATGCTGGAAAAAAAGGTCTAGGGTTTGGTGCAGTTGCCGATCAAGTTGGCTTGCTAGCCCAGCAGTCTGCCAAAGCAACGGTGGATATTGAGAAGCTAGTAACAGAGATCCAGAAAGAAACTAATGAAGTAGTTGTTGCCATGCAAGCAGGTACGGAACAGGTAGCGGCAGAGACCAAAATGGTAACTAAAACTCGTCAGACTCTCTACAAAATTACTGAAGCGAGCTACCAAATTAACCACTTAGTGGACGAAATCGCTCAAGCAACGGAGGAACAATCCCAAGCCTCTAATGTAGTTTACCCAACTATGGTTAAGGCTGCAGGGATAGTCTCCCAAACCTCAACCTTGGCTGCCGAGGTATCGGCTTCCTTTAAGGAACTGCTAACATTAGCAGAAGATCTGCAAGAGAGTGTAGGCCAGTTTAAGGTAAGCTGAAGCAGGAACTGTCGCTCGATCGAGATCGACTACTAAGTACTTCTACATAAGTCAAGATAAAAATTTAACAAAAAAAAGGATAGATAAGAGTAAACTAACTAAAAATAAATATAAATAGATATATTAATCTGATGTGCTAACTATGGATAAATTAGTAGTTCTGAAGCTTAATGGCGAATACGATAAAGGTTTATTGCTTACTCTCGAAATTGGTCAAGAAGGTAAATATTCGGAAACGGAAATCACTGGTAGCTTGCCTCCAGCCACCGAATTAGTTAGACAATATGAAGAGTGGCAGGAAATTTATCGCAGACTCAAGCATTCTTTCAGACTAAAATACGATCTTAATGATTCTTTTAAATTTAAACAAAGCCAGACAACCAATCCTGGCAAAATTCATATAAATGATTACATCCAAAGACAGAAGCAGGAGTGCCGCGAGCGAGCAAAAAGATTAAAAAAGCAATTAAATCAATGGCTAGACTCGGTCGGGTTTAGACGTATCGATAGAAGACTGCAAGAACAACTACAACCAGGGGATAAAATTCGCTTTTTGATTCGTACTTCCTCTAGCCAACTGAGGAAGCTACCCTGGCATCTTTGGGATTTTCTCGAACGTTACCCTTTCTCGGAAATTGCCTTCAGTGCCTTGGAATATCAACGACCTACTATATCTAAGACTCCTGCTAATCAGGTAAGAATTCTAGCTATCTTAGGTAATAGTCCCGGGATCGATGTTCTCAAAGATAAAGAAGAACTCCTAAAATTAACTAATGCCAAAATAACTATTCTGGAGGAGCCGCAACGGCAACACCTCAACACCCAACTCTGGGAAAATCCCTGGGACATACTATTTTTTGCAGGTCACAGTCAAACTGAAGGTCAAAAAGGTCAAATTAATCTCAATAAGAATGATAGTCTGTCGATCGAAGAAATAAAGTCAGGAGTGAAAAAAGCCATTGAAAAGGGACTGCAATTAGCTATTTTTAACTCCTGCGATGGCTTAGGATTAGCCTCGGAGCTAGAAAGGTTGAACATCCCACAGATGATCGTGATGCGCGAACCTGTGCCAGATACAGTAGCGCAGGAATTTTTAACCCATTTTCTCTCCTTATTTGCCTCGGGAATACCCTTACATTTGGCAGTACGTTCGGCACGAAAAAGACTGCAAGATTTAGAAGATGAATTTCCTTGTGCTAGTTGGTTGCCAGTGATTTGTCAAAATCCCGCTTTCGTACCCCCTACTTGGTCTGATTTAGTGGGCAAAAAATTGTCCATATCAAATTCTTACCTTTCTAAGCAAAAAATAGAACGAGGTCTCTTGCCTCGAAACAGAACCCAGAAATCACAATTAAACCCTCAGAGTTTGCCAGTACCAACTGCGCTTGTTGCGGATTTGGAATTAAAACCTCAGGGTTTGCTAGTACCAACTGCGCCTGTAGCCGACTCGCAATTAAAATCTCAGGGT
>JBFRWL010000161.1:0-3238 GCA_051439565.1 Prochloraceae cyanobacterium | reverse complement strand
ATTTATATCGTAACGAAATTTTTTTGGTTCATTATTGCTTATCTTTTTGCTAGCTCTATGATACTGGATCTAACTTTATAGATAGTAGTATGCTGATTATGGTATAGATTTTTCCGTTATTTTTACTCGATCAAGCACATTCGTTAGTACATAAAAATCGATCATGCTTAACTCAAATTAGCTGTAATATTTGGACAGAATAAGATTTTGGCGATCGCAATGAATCAAATCAATACTAATCAGATAGGAGGCATCTATGAAGTCTGTATTGGTGTCAGAGATCCCATCCCCATGATTCAATACTGGGAGCAATTTGGCTATCGAATTGGGCAGGAAGGGGAATTGTCAGCTTCAGCAGCCAGAGACTTATATGGAGTCAATTCTGCCTTGCGTTCGATCAGACTCTACCACCAAAACGCAGACCACGGCTTAATTCGTTTGATGGCTTGGGAACAACCCACTAATGAAGGATTAAACCTGACACCAATGAAAGTCAAGGGGAACCGTTGGGCTGCTACTTTAACTGCTGATGTTTTAGAGATTCTCAATCATGCAGAAAAAGCCGATAAAGATGGTTTACCCATAAAATACATCAATCCTCAATGGACTGTGATCTATCAAGTAGAGAAGGGACTTCCCTTTGTTGATACTTTGGTGGGAGTCAGGGAAATGATGCTATTACAACCCTTAACCCGGCAGATTTTCTTTCAACGCTTTAATTATACTGTCCCCAATTACGGCAATATTAATCAGGCAGAAGCTTTCAAGACTAGTCAAGTTACCCATATGGGAATGGTAGTTCAAGATGACAGCAAAGAAACCCTCAAGTTCTACGAGGAAGTCTTGGGATTACTCCGTACCCAAGACGACATAGAAAGTACCTATGAAAATGCTTCTGGCGGACGACCTATTTTTGATCTACAACCAGGGGAACGGTTTTGGGTAACTTCTTTTGACGATCCTAGATCTTCTAAATCTGACTGGCAGCTTGCACGATCTGGCAGAATGTATATCATTAGCTTTCCTGAAGAGATTGAGCTAGAAAGTAGTTTCGAGCTAGCACAACCTGGGTCTTTGGGGATGTCCCTTTACACCTATCGCGTGCAGGGAATAAAAGAATATTTCAACCGCATCAAAGCAAGTAAAGCAAAACAAGTCACAGATGTTAAGCTTAACGAGTTTGGAGAAGAAAGTTTTTCTTTTGTTGCTCCCGATGGTTATTTCTGGACGTTGCTCGGCGAGTAATGAAGAATAGAATTCTTGCAAAAGTTTTTTGTGATACTTTATTGCTGTTTGAGGATAACCAAAGTAATATCATCAAATACTTTTTGTTGACCAATAAATGCTTTAAGATCGTCAATGACTGCTTTCTTAATTTCTTGAGCAGTATGCTGCCAATTTTGACTAATAATCTCACAGAGTCGCTCCATTCCATATTGTTTTTTCTTCAAATCGAAAGCTTCGGGAATGCCGTCGGTATATACAACTATTCCATCACCAGGATGTAACTCAACGATGGTGTGGTCAATAAAATCAGCAATATCATCGTCTAGACCAATGGGTAAACCTAAATCCATAGTATCAATACGTTCAATATGTCCTCCAGCCCGAACTACCAGGGTTTCCTCATGTTGTCCAGTGATGCTCGCTCTGCCCTTTGAGTAGTTGAGAATAGCTAGGGTGAGGTTTTTATCAGAGTTCATCCGTTGCACGTTGCGGTAGATAGTGCGGTTGAGGGTATCTAGGAACCTCACAGGATCTTGCTCGCGAATTTCTTGTAGGGTACATACTGCGGTTTGGGTCATTAGCATCAACAGACCACTCTCTAAACCATGCCCAGTTACATCGCCAATGCCTACGGTGACAATCCCATCTGTTTCCAGCACGTCATAGTAGTCTCCCCCCATTTCAGCTGCTGGTTCCATAAAGCCAGCAATATCCAGACCTTCGATGCTTGCCAATTCTTCGGGTTTAGGCAAAACCATTTGCTGAATCTGCCGAGCTACGTCTACTTCCGCCCCCAGGCGTAGGTTTTCTGTCTGGAGTTTTTCATTGAGTTGGATGATTTCGGCATTGGCAGCAGCCAGTTGAGTTGTGCGTTCTTTAACCCTGATTTCCAGTTCTTCAGTGGTTTTGGCTAACTTAGTAAAAGATTCTCGCAATTGTTGTGCCATGCGGTTAAAAGACTGCGCTAAGATATCAATCTCGTTGACTCGGTATTGACCAACGTTTTGCTCTAGGTTGCCCGTAGCGACTGCTTCAGAAGCCTGACTTAACCTCAGAATAGGTTTAGTAATCCAGTGGGCAGTAAAGATCCCTAAGATAGTGGCAATACCCAAGGCAGCTAAACAGAGCAAAATAGTAGTCCTGGTGTTGGCATTGATCTGTTCCATAAAGTCAGATTCGGGAACGACTATGACACTAAGCCAATCAACTCCACGTCTATCATTAATGGACATTACTTGCACAAATTGTCGCTGACCACTAATAGTGAAACTAAGCTGTTGTCTACTGTTAATACTGGTTAAATTGTCAAAATAGTCAGTTAAATATTTGAAAGTGGAGCGAGTGATCATATCCCTACTCTCACTCGCAGCCAGTCGTTCTGGAGTGTTATTTTTGATCATAAAAGGGGACTCGGTACTGGAAGTAGCAATTAACAGTCCCGAACGCTCCAGGATAAAAGTTTTTCCCGACTTGCCAATTTTTAAACTGCGGAGAAAGTCGCTAATTTGAGCAATGGTTAGATCCGTGGCTAAAATCCCTTGAAACTTTCCTGTCTTATCGTAATAGGGTTGTCCCAAGGTAATTGCCAGAGTAGGAGGGTTTACCCAGGCATAAATTGGTGTCCAAGCTGGCTTATCGGCTTGTTTAGGAACAATGTACCAAGGTCGTCGGCGAGGATCGAAGTTGGGAGAAGTTTGCAAAAATTTGCCCCGCTTCCCCTGTTCGTCGATGGCATAGGTTTGCAAGACTCCTGTAAAATCCGTCACTTGATAGGCAAAAGTGCCGTCATCGTTGACTGCTAAACCGACAAATTCCCCACTGTTGCTACCAAATTGAATATAACTGATCAGATTAAAAAGTTGACTTTGTCGCCAAAAGTGAGGCTCCGTGCTGGGCAAATCTTCTAAATCTAACTGTCCCAAATCTATGGCATCTTTATTGAGCTGATTGACTAGATGAGGAATTTCTAAATACAGATTGAGACTCTCTGAGATTCGCTCTCCAACTTCTA
>JBFRWL010000160.1:0-2834 GCA_051439565.1 Prochloraceae cyanobacterium | reverse complement strand
CGGAAATTCTGCTCAATAACGCTCAAAACACTAATTTAAAATCTTTATCTGTCTTAAAAGCAGGGTTTCAACATTTTAGAAATTAATCGAATACCCCGTGAGAAAAAACCTAGTTTTAAGTTTTTTGCTGCTTGGCACGATCGCACTAATATCGGTCTTGGAATTAGCCCAGATGTACTCCCATGCAGCCTAACAGGAAAGGTAAATGCGAAATAGCTTATCCATTCTGTAATTAGCTTGTATTATTCCGTCCGATCATCTATTCTTGCTAATATGAGCAAAACTTAAACCACCACAAAGTCAAAGATGTCAAATTCCAGCAATAACCGTATGTCTCCGTCAATGCGTCAAAGCATAATCGGTTTAATGCTTCTTGGTTCTATAGGATTGTTGGGTCTGGTAATCCTCTGGTTAAGAAATTTCAGTTTTGGCAGTAGTAGTTACCAAGCGACAATTGTTTTTCCCAATGCAGGAGGCATGACTACAGGAACCAGAGTAGCTTATCGGGGAGTGAGAATCGGTCAAGTTACCACCGTTGAACCGAACCCAGAAGGAGTTGATATTGGAGTAGTCTTGTCTGCTAATCGCCTCATCCCAAGTAACTCCAGAATTGAAGCCACTCAAGCAGGACTAGTCGGTGAAACTTCTATTGACATAACTCCTCTCCAGTCGCTTCCTCCCGAAGATGAAATTGCTAACCCCCTAGATCCTAATTGTGAGCCATCACTAATTATTTGTGATGGCTCAGTTTTACAAGGACAAGGTAAGCTTGATGTCAACACATTAATCCGTGCTTTAACCAGAATTGCTAATATTTTAGGCGATCCATCAACAACCACAGCATTTCGCTCAGTTCTGCAAAGTGCGACTAATTCTCTAGGAGATATTTCTGATTTGTTGGAAAATGCTAAAGAAAGTGGTGGTTTTGATACTCTCAATGGGACTTTATCTTCCTTAGATCAGGCAGCCGATGAAGTAACAATTTTGATCCAAGATTTAAGGGAAAAAGGCGGTATCGACACCGTAAATTCCACTTTAACTTCCATCGCTCAAGCAGCAGATGAAATTAGAGTGTTTCTTGAAGATAATGACGCCAATTTAGTTGCGACCCTAGACAGCATTACGCAAACTAG
This sequence comes from Prochloraceae cyanobacterium, assembly GCA_051439565.1. Taxonomy (GTDB): domain Bacteria; phylum Cyanobacteriota; class Cyanobacteriia; order Cyanobacteriales; family JBFRWL01; genus JBFRWL01. Next base: position 1,701 of record JBFRWL010000160.1, on the reverse strand, counting down.
TGATGAGCTTCGATTAACCGTTAAAAGTATAACTCCCATTGTCCAGAAAGTAGACCAGGGTGAAATATTAGATAATGTGGAAACTTTAACTGCTAATGCAGCGGAGTTGACAGCTAATTTAAAAGATTTTTCTGCCAATCTTGACGATCCGAACAACATATTATTGATTGAAAAAACCCTAAATTCTGCTCGTTCTACTTTTGAGAATCTCCAGAAAATCACTTCCGATGTCGATGAACTGACTGGTAATCCTCAGTTTCGGGAAGACCTAGAGAAACTAATTCGAGGGTTGCGGAATCTCACTTCTTCAACACAACTACTCCAACAACAAGTAGAATACGATCGCGCCATGAAAACTATTGCTTCGGAAATCGCTAAAATTAAATTAGAAGGGAATTTCTCTCCTAATCAACAACAGTCTGCTCCTATTATTCAGCAAGACATCGAATAATTCTTCCAACCATGAGTGTTCAACTAGTCTTCCAGAGAATTTTATCCTTATTTGCGATCGCAGTATTACTTCCTGTTGGGGGATGTAATCCCTTCTCAAATACCTCTAAAGAACCTAAGCCAAAAACCCCGACTGTTGTTACTCCTGCGCCTCCTAGTCCTTGGCGACAACCCCAACTACTAACAAATCTGGAAACTGATTCGACTCCCATTGTGTCAATTACTATTAGTCCCGACAGTAAAAATATTGTTGCTAGTAGCTTTAGTGGTGAAATAAAAATATGGAATATTGAATCTAGTGAATTAATTCTGACTACAAGGATCGGCACAGAAATCAGATCGGTTCGCTTTAGTCCCGATGGTAAGATTGTGGCTTCAGGCGATGCTGAGCGCAATGTCAAGCTATACGATTTTGCCAAACGTGAGCTTATACGAACCCTTAAAGGTCATACATCAGTAGTTGAATCGCTAGACTTCAGCCCCGATGGACAAACCCTCGCCAGTGGTAGCTGGGATCAAACGATTAAATTATGGAATGTAGCAACAGGCGAGTTGCTCCAGACTTTAGAAGGCAATGAAGATATGGTAACTTCTGTCGCTTTTAGTCCCGATGGCAAAGTGATTGTTAATGGTGCTTTTGATGGCAGTATTAAACTATGGGACTTAAATTCACCAGAATCTCCTCGGGCTTTTGCTGGTCATTTCAATCCTATACAAAAAGTGCGATTTGCCCCCAACGGTAAGATCATAGCGAGTTGCAGTAGTGACAACACAATCAAATTATGGGAATTGTCTAGTGGGCGTATAGTTCAGGCTTTAGTTGGACATGGAGATGTAGTCACAGATATTGTTTTTAGTGGTGATGGACAGATTCTGGCTAGTACGAGCCGCGATAAAACTGTCAAAATCTGGAATGTAGCTACTGGTCGGTTAATTAAGAGTTTCAATGGAAATTTTATTAAAGTATTAGCGATCGCCCCTAATAATCAATTTCTCGTTACAGGCGATCAAGATGGTCAAATTCAAGTTTGGCAAATCGAGCAACCATCGTAGAGACCTTGAACAATCATAGTAGAGACAAGGCATGCCTCTCTTGGTGCGCGTTCCCAAGCCAGTCCGTTGGTGAAGCATTGCGGTCTTTGCGAGAGGAAATGCTGGGGTTTCCCCAGCTTATTCCACTCTCGCGGCGGGGGTTTCCCCCATGAGCAAATGCTGAAAGGGTTCCCCGACTTGAAGGAACTGGCGTTTGCG
>JBFRWL010000159.1:0-4347 GCA_051439565.1 Prochloraceae cyanobacterium | reverse complement strand
GTTGGTAGGTTCCCCTTCTTACTGGTTAATATATCGATAAATCCACCCAGGTCGTCGTAGCTCACATATCCCTCACTTGATTCTGTTACTGACTCTTCTTTTTTCCATCCTACATCAATATTGAACTGCCTCCAAATTTGCCATGGTGAATCGACAGTAGGACTTCCATTATTTTGCCAAATTTCTTTTTGCACGCTAAAGCCGAATTTTCCCTGACTGGCATCTAGCCACAGTTGATCGATGATGCGTAGATCTTCACAGGAAAATTTATTGAGAGCTTCTAAGTTTAACCACCCTTCTTGTTCTCTCCCCGCAGCTTGTAACATCCTGTCTGTTGTTTCTTGATCTGCCTCTTTCCACTTGCTCGCTGTAAGTAAGTCACTTAATCGAGAGTAATCGATACCTGTTGTCTTAGAGATTAGAATAGTTTCTGGCTCACTTGGAGTGATTATTGAAGGTGTCGGTTGCGTTACTTGCGTGACTGTAGCTGTATTAGAATTCGTGCTAGTTTGAGGTGAAGGTGTTGACTGCTCCTGCATTGGAAAGAAGGAAAATTCACCAACTAAGGAAGATTGTTCCCAGGGGGTTTGCTCTCTGTTGGTTTCCTGTTCTACACCTGCTCTGACTTGTTTGAACATCAGTTCTACGGGCAAATTAGGAGTTTTGATATGCTTCAATAAATTTGAGGTGAACGGGGAATTTGTTCCTTCTCCATCCTCTGCGACTTCTCCTGGTGCTGTGGCAAAGGAAATTAGGGTTCCTCGTGCTGATTGGACTGGAGCTAACCCTCGAACAGCACCTGAGCCACGACTTCGAGAACGCCACTTTCGATAGAAAGGGTTATCTCTACAGGCATCTATGATGACAATATTTACACTAGTTTGGGCATATTCCATAGCGTTAAGTATCTTGCCTAAAGGGACAGCTTCATAACGCGTGTCCTTCTGATAATTAAGTTTTGCTCTAAGTGGAACAAAGTAATTTTCCCCATTTACCTGAACTACATGTCCTGCATAATAAAATACTCCTACTCCACCTTGCCGCAATTCTTTGCTGAAATTCTCAATCGCATCTTCCATTCCCCTGAGATCTTTATTTTGGATCAATGTGACTTTAAAGCCTAATTCTTGTAATGCCTGAGCGACATCATTAGCGTCATTGACTGGATTTGCTAAAGGATCTTCTTGGTAAGCTCCATTGCCAATGACGAGAGCTATCCGTTCTTGTTGTTGAGCTAATAACTGAGTTACGCCCTTTATCTCTTGCCTTTGCTTCACTGGGACGAGTAGTTCTCTTTTCTCGGTTTCTTGCTCATTTCCCAAGTTGACATCTGAGAGGGTAAAAGTTTGAGCATCATTGGCAGTTACGACAAAAGCTACAGACAGCAGGACAGTAGCAATTTTGATTACAGAAGGGAGTTTCAATCGCAACATGATCGTATGTTCTGATATGTTCTGCTAGTTTCAATATAGCAAAAGTAGTACTCAATTTGCAGATAACCTGGCTCCTACTATTAGGCGAAAAGATCATGCAAAAACTGATAACTGATGACTGAATTGTGCCAGGTATCGAATTCTGAAAAACCCTATGTTTTCGTAAAGAAAGTACCAAAAATCCATCTTGACAAATTGTGCCTGAAGTCGTTATATCTTACAGGTTACAGTTCGCAGCGCGGCCCAGAAGCGCAAAATCAATTACCATCACATCATCTAAGCCCGCCCGCTCTAATGTTGGTAAGTTACCATTCTTAATGGTTAAAATATCGGTTAATTCCCCTAGATCCCTATAGCTCACATATCCTCTATTTGATTCTGTGCCTGACTCTTCTGTTTTCCATCCTATATCAATATAGAACTGCCTCCAAATTTCTCTTGGCGAATCGGCAGTAGGGCTTCCATTATTTTGCCAGATTTCTTTTTGCACGCTAAAGCCGAATTTTCCCTGACTAGAATCTAGCCACAGTCGATCGATGATGCGTAGATCTTCACAGGAAAATTTATTGAGATCTTCTGGCCTAAACCACCCTTCTTGTTCCCTCCCAGCAGCATGTAACATCCTAATTGTTGTTTCTCGATCTGCCTCTATCCACTCTTCTGCTTCTAGTAAGTCACTTAATGGAGAGTAATCGATATCTGTTGTCTTAGAGAGCAGAATAGGATCTGGCTTACTTGGATCAATTATTGGAGGTGTCATTGGATTAAGATAGAATTCTCTAAAACCTCTGACAGATCCTTCCTGCCAAGGTTCTTGCGGCTCTTTTTGATTCCTGGTTGCTTCGATAACTCCGTCAGTAACTCTCCTAATCATGAAGACAATATCTAAATTGCGAGTCTCTATATGTTGCAGTAGATGATAAGTAAAAGGGGAATTGCGTCCAGTTCCGTCAATGGCAGTCCTTCCATACCTTGCAGAATAGAGAATGATGGTTCCCCTAGGCGGTTTTTCTTCCGCCAATCCTTTAGGTGATGAACCACTACGATCAATAGAAGGCCAATCACGATATTCGGGATTGTCTCTACAGGCATCGACAATAATGAAATTAAATTGAGTGTTAGCTGATTCCATACTATTCAGCACCTTGCTCAAGCGAATCGCTTCTCCATCGACATCAGCCATCACATCCAAATCCGCATTGATAGGAATCAAGTAATTAACTCCCTCTATCGCTATTCCGTGCCCCGCATAATAGAAGGTTCCGATTGCCCCTTGGCTCAATTTCTCTCTAAATTTATCTATAGCATCATTCATCTGTCGTTTATTCAAATCAAGCAGTGCACCGTCGTTTATGAGTTCAAATCCCATATTCTTTAAAGCAGCAGCTACATCAGTCGCATCGTTAACAGGATTAGGTAAAAAAGCCTCTTCATAACTGCTATTTCCAATCACAAGAGCTACTTTAGGCTGTCTTTGTGCTATTAACCAAGTTTTATCGATTAGTCTTGGCTCTGAATTTATATTGCTATTATAGATAGAGTATTTATAGCTGAATTTCTGCTCAGCAGCGATTGTCAAATTACTTGCTGGTTGTCGTTTATCTGCTCCTAATAAAAAAGGAACCAAAAGTAGAATGCTTATTGTGGAGATTTTACCGAGTAATTTTAGAAAAGTCATAATTAAGAATATTCATGCTTTGATAGCTTAATGACTTGTGGGGAAATCAGGTTAGTTGATTGCTTTTTATTGAATTTCTGTTAATTTTACTGTCATTTTTGCAGTACTTTGTAGTGAATCAGTATCCAGTAATCTAATTTTACTAATCATGCATGGACAGTTTTCATTTTTAGAGAATCTTTCAAATCCTTCGCTGCTCATTGTCTTGAGGCTAAGGGATGCCATTATAGGTGGATCTGCCAACTCCAAAGCTGTGACGGGTAAATCTGACAAAATTTTTATTCCTCGAATTGGTGGTCGGGTTGGTTTGCCTCTAATGTAGATAGATCCCTGAAATTCAACTTCTTCAATCTGCGAAAGGGAAATCGTTTCAGAAGTTCCTTCAATCTCAATTGTTAAATTCTGTGGATTAAATGCTGTCAATTTACCCGAGTATGAACCACCTTCCTTAAATCTAACAATTGCTGATTCACGAATAGCGACTTCCAACAATCGCTCCTGTCTTTTAAATTGTAGATTTTGAGCTATCTGCCATTGTTCGTAAGGAGCAGTCCTAACCTGCTTTCCTATCATAGAAAGAGGAATGATGATGGCGAAAGCAAAAGTTAACTTCCAAAAAGCTTGTTTCATATTTTAGCTTCCACAAATAGCGGCAAATTACTTTATACTTTACCTTAAACACAGGCATGATTCAGAACGCCGTGACTTCATCTCCTCAGAACAATCAAGAACTTAATCCTCTCAGCAAGTTACTAAGTTTAGTTGCTCTCTTAGCAGCAGCACTCTACTTCACTGGTTGGATTTATCGCTGGGCTTACTTTGGCTTTTTTCAGGTAGGAGTCACTACTCTCAACTTACCCGTCGAGTCATTTTATCTTGCTGCTTTCCGATCGCTTGTCGGCAATCCCTTAATCTTCTTGAGAACAACAATTACCTTCATCATCACTATGTTGGTGATCATTATTACCCTGCAAATCGTTCAAAAATTTCAGAGATTTATTGTTAGATATCTCGGAAGAATCACACTAAATTTGACCTCTACGAACCAGAGTTCACTTAACTTCTTGTCATCCCTAATCAATGAGCTGGTCATTGTTTTATGGATCTTAGCCGCTTTATTTTTCCTAGCTTACTGGCAAGCAGATCGCGATGCCTTTAGAGATGCAGTAAATGAAACCTCAATACTTCCTGTTGTTACAGTCATAATGGGAGAAGACAATGCCGCACTGGGACGCA
>JBFRWL010000158.1:0-12084 GCA_051439565.1 Prochloraceae cyanobacterium | reverse complement strand
TTTCATCCTTCTGAAGTTCTTTTTGAGAAGATTTAGTATTTAAGCGATTATCTACATTCAGGAAAAGACCGTATCGATCGCTAAACTCAACTAATAAGCAAAGAATATCCGAATCAAGATAGCTACGGCACTTTCGTTGCGCTAAATTCTCCTGTTGTCTGGACAACCATTCATCTACAATAAAATGCCTTCCTAAAACTGTAATTTGCTCGCGTGCCTGGAGATATATGTCTTGAATCCCAAATTCTCGGGCTTTTAGGTACAGCATCCTAGTACTTTCGCTTAATTATAACTACTGTTGAATCTTAACTCACTTTGTCCCCGTATTTCTACTGATAAGCAGAGCATGGATAAATAATTTGGGTAATTGAATAGCATATTTTATGGTAAAAATAGATTAATTTTATATTAAATGTTTGCGGAGTTGGGACTTGCGCCTAGCTGTGGATAAGTCGCATAGAGTAGAAATGCTGATTAGCGAAGACACTGCGCTTAGCGCAGACTGGGAGGTTGGGAAGCCAACGATACAAGATCTTTCCTAGATTTACCTTAAATGGATATCACTAGGTAATTAAACTGAAAATACACACCTATTGTCTATGGATTGCTCTCTAGCCCGATCGGAGCCTGTATGATAATTCCTCGTCAAAATATCCGTAACATCGGCATTTCCGCTCACATCGATGCTGGAAAAACTACTCTTTCTGAAAGGATTCTCTACTATACGGGCAAAATTCACAAGATTGAGGAAGTGCGAGGCGATGGAGATGGAGCAACCATGGACTATATGGAGCTAGAGCGCGAGAAAGGGATTACCATTACCTCAGCCGCTATTACCTGTAAGTGGAAAGATACCCAAATCAACCTGATCGATACTCCAGGTCATGTAGATTTCACCATTGAAGTGGAGCGTTCCTTAAGGGTTCTCGATGGTGCGATCGTAGTACTGTGTGGGGTGGCAGGTATTCAGTCTCAGTCTTTCACCGTAGACAGACAGATAAAGCGATATCGAGTGCCGCATCTGTTTTTTATCAATAAGCTTGATCGCTTAGGTGCAGACCCGTTTCGAGTAGTAGAAGCGATCGAGGAGAAGCTAGATTTAAATCCCATAGTCCTTCAATATCCTATTGGCATCGAGGATAAGTTTGCAGGTGTCATTGATTTGATTGAGATGAGGGCAAACTATTTTGAAGGAAAAAATGGGGAAATTTACTCCAGCAAGCCTATTCCCGAACATTTACAGGCTGAGGCGCAAGCAGCACGAGACAAGTTGCTCGATCAGGTATCTTTGCTCTCGGAAGAGATGATGGCAAAATTGCTCGCTGGGGAAGAAGTACCCAAACAGATGATTTGGGAAACTATTCGTCAGGGAACTTTAAGCCGAGAATTTACTCCCGTGCTGATGGGTTCTGCTTACAAAAATAAAGGCGTGCAAAACTTACTCGATGCAGTATCACTCTATCTGCCTTCTCCGCTAGAAAAAGAGATAGTTACGGCAACAGATATATTGACTGAAGAGGAAGTTAAGGTTTATCCCGAACCATCTGCTCCTTTAGTAGCACTAGCATTTAAGCTCACCGACGACGAGTTTGGTCAATTAACCTATACTCGGATCTATTCGGGGACGCTCAACAAAGGCGATCGCCTCTACAATAGTCGTACTAAAAAGCTAGAGCGAGTTAGCCGACTGGTAAGAATCGAAGCAGACAAGCGTCAAGAACTAGAATCAGCCACTGTTGGCGATATTTTCGGCTCGATCGGGCTAGAATGTGCTTCTGGCGATACTCTCTGTTCTCCTGATACTAACTTATCTTTAGAGAGTATCTTTGTACCAGAACCAGTAATGACTCTTTCTCTTACTCCGAAAAGTCAGGAAGATATTGCTCGTATGTCCAAAGCGCTGCATCGCTTTGTCAGGGAAGATCCTACCTTGCACGTCAACAGCGATCCGGAGTCGAATAAAACCCTGATTTCGGGAATGGGTGAGTTGCACCTGCAAATCTACATCGAGCGGATGAAGCGGGAATACCGTGTAGAAGTATACGTAGGTACGCCAGCAGTAGCCTACCGTGAAACGATCACCCAGTCGGCAACTTTTGACTATACCCATCAAAAACAGATAGGAGGTAGCGAGCAATACGCTCAGGTCACAGGTCGCGTAGAACCCTGTCAAGAGCAGTTTGTGTTTGAAAATCGAGTTGTTGGCGGTGCTATTCCCGACCAGTTTATCCCAGCTTGCGAGCAAGGTTTCCGAGATGCTCTGCAAACTGGATGGCTCAAAGGCTATCCGATCGTTGGGGTTAAAGTGATTCTGGAAGGGGGTTGTTTCCATCCAGTTGATTCTTCAGAAATGGCGTTTCGATTTGCCGCCAGACAAGGCTTTGAGCAAGGATTTGCTCGCGCTAAACCGACAATACTAGAACCGATGATGTTGCTAGAAGTAGAAACACCAAGCGAATTTGTGGGACGGGTAAACGGTAATTTACTGTCTCGTCGCGGCTTGCTCCTGGGTTCCGAGACGAGGGACCATTACTCCGTAATTCGGGCAGAAGTGCCATTAGCTGAGATGTTTGGCTACTCGACAGAGTTGCGATCGCTCTCTCAAGGAATGGCAACTTTCTCGATGGAGTTTGCCCAATATCGATCGCTACCAGAAAACCTTATTAGTGAAATTAATTAAAGATTAATATAATATTTTTAGTTAAAAAGCGTATTTCGACTGAGAACTTGGGAACAGTTCTTTGATCTTATTGAGCAATTCTAGCGGTGCAAAAGGCTTAGTAAGGTATGCATCTGCTCCTTGTTTCATCCCCCAGTAACGGTCAATATCATTACTTCTAGTAGAACAAAGTAGTACAAGAATACTCTGCGTGCTAGGATTTTTCTTAATCCAACGGCACAATTCGTAGCCACTCATCTCAGGCATGACTAGATCGGTAATCACCAGATCGGGAACATTTTCCTTAATCTTTCGTATTGCTTCCACACCATTGCTTGCCACTGTTACTCTAATGTCGTGACTTGCGAGAATATCTGAGAACATTTGCCGCAATGTATGACTGTCATCTACAATCAGGACTTTCATGATCAGCAATACCTCTGTATCTTCTTGACAGCTACCGATACTTACTAGAACTATTGCTTCTATTATTTTCTAGTTTCAATTAAGATTCATCAGTTAAGTTACTGAATTATATTGAGCTAATGATCCTATTTTTTTCCCTGACCTCTCCATAACTCGGTCATATATGGGTTTTAGACTATGACAAATTTTTCAGGGACCGTCTGTGGGTTTTTACGTACCTATTTCGGATAATATAAAGAATGCTGAGAAAAACTATTGTGTCTACTAGGAAGTGGTAGGACTTGCTTCCTTCCTCTTCGTATACTAAAACGGAGTATCTAGGGAGAATAACATCAATGAACCAAGAAATTTTTGAAAAAGTAAAAGCAATTGTGGCAGACCAACTAGAAGTAAAACCAGAAGAAATATCCCCTGAATCTAACTTTGCCAACGATTTAGGCGCAGATTCTCTGGATACAGTAGAATTGGTAATGGCTCTAGAAGAAGAATTTGATATAGAAATTCCTGACGAGGCAGCAGAGCAAATTGATACTGTAGGCAAAGCAGTAGAATACATCAGTGAAAAAAAAGTAGAAGCTTCTGCTTAGCGAGCAAGGAAGCCACAAGCGCCGTAAAAATATCAGATTTAAAACTTAGACTGCAGTTAGTAATAGCTTAACAGAGGCAAATTTCTGAGGGCAATCAAGACAATAAGAGCTTACCCTAAACATAACTGGTAAATTCCGCCAACATAAGCTTGTCAGAAGCACAAAAGGCTATCAAGTTAAGTAAAGGAGCAACCAGATTTAAGTGGTAATACTAAATCAATACAATCTGAACTAGGGCATATTTGTGGACCTTCACCCAGGTGAAGCCTGAACAGAGCTAAATCAATTCTTAATCTCCCACCTGCATTTAGAGGATAAAAGCCCTTATCAATACACGATCATGGCAAATTCGCAACTTAACCGCGTTGTAGTAACTGGTCTCGGTGCAATTACTCCCATTGGCAACAATCCCAGAGAATATTGGGAAGGTTTGTTGAGCGGACGTAATGGAATTGGTCCAATTACTCTATTTGAAGCTTCTCGACATAGCTGTCGCATTGCTGGAGAAGTAAAAGGCTTCAACCCCCACGAATATATCGAACGTAAAGAGGCTAAGCGCATGGATCGCTTTGCTCAGTTCGCAGTAGCAGCGAGCAAACAGGCGATCGCTGACGCTCAATTGGTTATTAACGAGATCAATGCAGACCAGGTGGGAGTACTGATCGGCACGGGGGTTGGTGGACTTAAAGTTGTAGAAGACCAGCAAGAAGTTTATCTAACTCGCGGGCCAAGCCGATGCAGTCCTTTCATGGTGCCAATGATGATTGCCAATATGGCAGCAGGTCTGACGGCAATTCATATAGGTGCTAAAGGACCTAACTCTTGCACTGTAACTGCCTGTGCTGCTGGCTCCAATGCAGTGGGGGATGCTTTTCGTCTAATTCAGCGAGGATATGCTACGGCGATGATTGCTGGTGGGACGGAAGCAGCAGTCACGCCTCTAGCTGTAGCTGGTTTTGCCTCGGCGCGGGCTCTTTCTAGCCGTAACGACGATCCAACCAGTGCTAGCCGACCCTTTGACCGCGATCGCGACGGCTTCGTAATGGGAGAAGGAGCGGGAATCCTGCTGCTAGAAGAACTAGAACACGCTCTCGCTCGCGGAGCAAAAATTTACGGGGAAATAGTTGGCTATGGCATGACCTGCGATGCCTATCACATGACTGCTCCGGTACCTGACGGTCGAGGCGCTACTAGGGCAATAGAGTTGGCAATGAAAGACGCAGGTATAAGTCCCGAACAGGTAAGTTATATTAACGCTCACGGTACTAGTACTCCTGCCAATGACGTTACCGAAACTAAAGCTGTCAAAAAAGCTTTGGGAGCAAGAGCTTATCAGCTACCGATTAGCTCCACTAAGTCGATGACAGGTCATCTCCTGGGCGGTTCGGGAGGTATAGAAGCAGTAGCGACAATTATGGCGATCGCCAACGATCAAATTCCGCCGACAATTAATTTGTCTAATCCAGATCCCGAATGTGACTTAGATTATGTAGCTAATCAAAGCCGCGCCCACAAGGTAGAAGTAGCTTTGTCTAATTCTTTTGGGTTTGGCGGTCACAATGCTACATTAGCATTCAAGAAGTATATCTGAATTCTGAAACAAATTTGTAATTTTATTTTCAGATTTCAGATCGAAACAATGCTTGTCGATCACTCCCTAACAGTGGGATGATGGGAATTAGCCTTGGGGCAACCGACAGCCATCAAGCTTTTTAGATTGCGCCAATCTTTTTCGCTAAATCGTAGTTTACCTCAAGAGAAATTATGGTAGTTGCTACCCAGTCACTCGAACAACTTTGCATTAATTCCATTCGCTTTCTGGCAATTGATGCTGTAGAAAAAGCTAAGTCTGGTCATCCAGGGCTGCCGATGGGGGCTGCTCCAATGGCTTTCGTGCTCTGGGATCGCTATATGCGGTACAATCCCAAAAATCCTAAATGGTTTAATCGCGATCGCTTCGTTCTCTCGGCAGGACACGGCTGTATGTTACAGTACGCTCTGCTTCACCTAACTGGCTATGATAGCGTTCCCCTAGACGAGATCAAGCAGTTTCGTCAGTGGGGTTCTAAAACTCCTGGTCACCCAGAAAACCACGTTACTGAAGGGATAGAAGTAACTACTGGACCATTGGGACAGGGAATTGCTAATGCTGTAGGCTTGGCTTTGGCAGAAGCTCACCTAGCAGCTAAGTTTAACAAGCCCGATTGTAAAATTGTCGATCACTACACCTATGCAATTTTAGGTGACGGTTGTAACATGGAAGGGATTTCCGGGGAAGCCTGTTCCCTTGCCGGACACTGGGGCTTAGGAAAGCTGATTGCCCTGTACGATGATAACCATATTTCTATCGATGGTTCCACCGACCTCGCCTTTACCGAAGATGTAGGCAAGCGTTTTGAAGCTTACGGTTGGCACGTCCAGCACGTAGAGGATGGTAACGGCAATTTGGAGGCGATCGCCAAAGCGATTGAAGCAGCAAAAGCAGTCACCGACAAACCTTCTTTAATTAAGGTGACTACTATTATTGGTTACGGTTCCCCCAATAAAGCTAATACCCACGATCTTCATGGATCTGCCCTAGGCGCAGATGAAGTAAAAGCAACAAGAGAGAATTTAGGCTGGGAATACCCAGAATTTGAAGTTCCTCAAGACGCTCTTAACCACTTCCGCAAAGCAGTAGCAAGAGGAGCAAACTACGAACAAGAGTGGGACGCACTTTTTGCCCAGTACAAGAGTAAGTACCCAGAAGATGCTGCCCTCCTAGAGCGGATGAAGAGCGGCAAGCTGCCTGAAGGCTGGGAAAAAGCTCTACCAACCTACACGCCAGAGAGTAAAAAGGATGCGACTCGCAACCAATCTGGCGCTACCCTCAATGCTTTAGCAGGAGTATTACCCGAACTAATTGGCGGTTCTGCTGATTTAGCTCCCTCCAATAAAACCCTGCTCAAGTCTTCTGGCGACTTCCAAAAAGGTCAATACGAAAATCGCAACCTCCGCTTTGGCGTGCGCGAACACGGTATGGGGGCTATTTGTAACGGCATCGCTTTGCACGGTTCGGGTTTAATTCCCTACGGTGCTACCTTCCTGGTGTTCACCGACTACATGCGTAATGCTATTCGCCTCTCAGCTTTGTCGGAAGCGGGAGTGATTTGGGTGATGACTCACGACTCCGTAGCTCTTGGGGAAGATGGACCAACTCACCAACCAGTAGAGCATGTTGCCTCCCTGCGAGTTATGCCCAATTTAATCGTATTTCGCCCTGCTGACGGCAACGAGACATCTGGTGCTTATAAGGTAGCAGTTGAAAATCGTCACACTCCCACACTGCTAGCACTTTCTCGTCAAGGTTTGCCTAACTTAGCTGGAAGTTCCATTGAAGGAACTGCTAAAGGAGCTTATATCCTCAGCGACGACGGAGGAACTCCCGATCTGATTATGATCGGTACGGGTGCCGAGATTGAACTCTGTCTTAAGGCAACTGAAGAATTACGCAAAGAAGGTAAGAAAGTCCGGGTAGTTTCTATGCCTAGCTGGGAGCTATTTGAAGCTCAAGACGAGGCTTATAAAGAATCCGTACTGCCTAAAGCTGTTAAGAAACGGGTATCTGTAGAAGCAGGTGCTACCTTTGGCTGGTGTCGTTACGTCGGCGATCAAGGAGTATCGATCGGTATCGATACCTTTGGCGCATCTGCTCCCGGTGGCGTTGCTCTAGAAAAGTTTGGCTTTACCGTAGATAACGTAGTAGCAAAAGCTAAAGAGATATTGGGATAATTCTTTAACCCCAAGTTAACTTAATAATTTTTAATCTTTAAAGTCTTCTAGAAATAGAGGACTTTTTGTTTTTGTCAGTATTTCTTTAGAAAACAAGCTGTAAAACCCTCTCCCCGTCAGCCTCAAGCAACAAATTCAATCTTGACCAGCTAAGCACTATTCTTTCTCCCCCTGCCTGTCTCAACCGATAACTTTTCTTAACCGAGCAGTATTGGACCAGCTTATTCTTGACATGGAGTGAAAACCGTAAATACTCTACATTTACAATATATGCAAGTGTTTGTTATATTTATTTACAGAGTGAAACAAAACTTTAAGGAAAAACAACCATGACTATCTTAATTGCTTTATTTATCGTCGGTTGGGTTGCTGCGGCAATCATAGGAACTCAAGCCTATTTCCTCGGCGAACAAACTAAACCCATCCACGAGCGCAACTTGCGTTCTGAGTCATTTGAAAAGCTATCCAAGTCTTTTACTGGTAAAGAGATCGACTACTCCAATCGCGTTCTTGCTTACGGGATGGACGGTTACTCTAGCCGCAATCTTCCCAATGGCTAGAAAATGTACTTGTACTCCTTAAAACAGCAGACAATCCTGAAAACTTGATAACGATTCAAAGAAACGCAACCGAGCTTTCAGGATTGTAATTCTTCGTCTAATTGAATTGAACTAGGGTTTGTAAATCGATACTTTTGCTTGTCCTATTTGGCAGTTACCAATCCTGTTTCTGTACTGCCTGTAGTACGGCGGCGGGTGAGAGTATTAAACAACATCAGACCGATCGCCTTGATCAGGTTACCCTCTAATTCTTGGAACATCTTCATATTCATGCCAAAAGCAGCATTTCCTTCATCGACAATACTTTCTGCAGTTGCCAGATCGATCGGCAACTCATTGAGAGCCTGTCGATATTTATTTTTAAATGCCTTCTCGTCAGGAATATTTTTAAATTCATAAAAAGCAGTACCTTCGCCATCAGCAATATTCATCGCTTGCTGAGCAATTTTTTTGAGAATTTGCCCTCCAGATAAATCTCCTAAATAGCGGGTGTAAGAATGAGCTGCCAGTAGTTCTGGATGAGAGTTAGCTACTTCTTTAATGCGTTGTACGTAGGCTTCCCCAGCTGGAGAAATAGCGATTTCCTTACGCCAGTTAGGGCCATAGTAGAAGTATAGGTCTTGCTCTAGACTCTGCTTGCGATTCAACTCAGGAAAGTAAATTTTGGCAACAATTGGCTGGTCTTTCAGCTTTTCCATCTCCTCTTCCATCGTCGAATAGACGAAGTAGAGGTTAGCAACCAACTTCCGGTAACAATTCTTGTCAACAACGCCTTTTAAAAAACACTTGACAAAACCCACATTTTCTGCCATGGTATGAGACTTTTTCGTTCCTTCCCGTAACATGGTTGCTAAATTTACACTCATGCTAAAATACCCTTCTCTATTGTTTACTTTTGGTTTATCGATCGTTACAAAAGCGCAAAAAAGTGCTTAATTTCGTAGATTAAACTGATTTAATGAGTATCTTCATTAAGAATTCTTACAGAAGCGTAAATAAATTAGTCAACAAAGAAACTGATTTAATAAAAGCAATAGAATTCCACGTCCGACAGAAGTGTCAATCCCAGGGCGATCGCACCCACCTATAGCTACTATTTTCTCTACTTTTCCTGCTCCTTGTCTTATTAATTTGTAACTTCTTTAAAGAGAAATGGTATTACTAGCAGAGAAAACTGGTAATCTTGTTAGTGGCACTTAACATAAATTCACAAAAAATTTTTTCAGGAATGTATAAAAGCCAACCGATCTAAAATCAATCCAGGATTAATGCTTATAATCAGTACAGGATTATTCATTTTCCGAACACACTTCTTAGTCAACCTTTACACAAAACGATAGTAAAAACTCTTTAGCGATGCCCCGAATACTCGTAATTGACGACGACCCTGCAATTTCAGAATTAGTCTCCATTAACTTGGAAATGGCTGGTTATGATGTTAACCAAGCTGAAGACGGTATAAAAGGTCAAGCTTTAGCAGTACAATTGCAGCCAGACCTAATCATGCTCGATCTCATGCTGCCTAAAGTCGATGGCTTTACAGTATGTCAGCGACTGCGTCGAGACGATCGCACCTCCGACATTCCGGTATTGATGCTGACAGCTTTAGGTCAAACTCAAGACAAAGTTGAAGGCTTCAATGCTGGTGCTGATGATTACTTAACCAAACCATTTGAAGTAGAAGAAATGCTAGCGAGGGTGCGTGCTTTACTGCGACGCACAGACCGCATTCCTCAAGCAGCAAAACATTCAGAAATACTTAATTACGGGCCTTTGACGCTGATTCCCGAACGATTTGAGGCAATTTGGTTTGACAAGACAGTCAAACTGACTCACTTAGAGTTTGAATTAATCCACTGTTTGCTACAGCGTCACGGTCAAACTGTTTCTCCCAGCGAGATTCTCAAAGAAGTTTGGGGTTACGATCCAGACGATGATATCGAGACTATTCGGGTACACATTCGACATTTGAGAACCAAATTAGAACCCGATCCCCGCCACCCTCGCTATATCAAGACAGTGTATGGTGCTGGCTATTGCTTAGAATTGCCTAGCAACGAACAGCTAAACCCAGATCCTAGTGTAGCTACTGTCTAATTTCGATCGGCTGGCTGTTGTTTGGTTTGAGCGACTGATAAAAGTCGCTAAACTACTCTCAGTATCGGGATAGTTGTTCGATATCTATGAGCTAACTTTTCTCTTGGAAGTGGCTACACTTATTGGTGAAAGAAGCCGATTGTTGATTACTAAACGAGCCAACAACCAAAAGCTCTCTAGCACTATTTGTAGCTTTCTTTTGGGGAAACGATATTAGATTATTCGTCGAGAGCCAACTTGCCCACAGGAGGAAACAACAAATGCAAGTATACAGACTGCCAGCACTGTCTGATAACTACATTTTCTTGTTACACGATTGCGATCGCAATATTGCCGCAGTGGTCGATCCCGCCTCAGCTGAACCAGTACTCAAGCGTTTAGAATCCCTTGGTGCCGAGTTAGCGGTAATTTTTAATACTCACCACCATTTCGATCATGTAGGGGCAAATCAGCAGCTTATGGAGTACTTTCCCCAAGTCTGCGTTTATGGAGGTACTGAGGATCGAGGACGCATTCCCGGACAACAAGTATTTTTGCAGGAGGGCGATCGCGTCGAATTTGCCGATAGAGTTGGAGAAGTCTTTTTCATTCCCGGACACACCCGCGCTCACATTGCCTACTATTTTCCTCCCGGACAAGAGGGCGATACGGGAGAGTTATTTTGTGGCGATACTCTATTTGCCGGAGGCTGCGGCAGGCTTTTTGAAGGTACCCCAGCTCAAATGGTCAACTCTTTAACTAAACTGCGGCAGTTACCCGACAATACTAGAGTTTGGTGCGCTCACGAATATACTTTTAAAAATCTCCAATTTGCTCTGAGTGTCGAGCCAGAAAACTCAGATTTACAAAGTCGGTATACTCAGGTAAAAGAAGCTCGCCGTCAAGCAAAAGCAACAGTTCCATCTACGATCGGCATAGAAAAGCTGACCAATCCCTTTTTACGCTGGGATACAACGGCGCTACAGTCAGCGATGAATAGCACAGATCCAGTCAAAGTTTTTGCTCGTCTGCGGGGTAAGAAAGACAGATTCTAGAACACCGATTCAGTAAGGCCCAAATCCCTGGTTAGGTGAGAGGGGGAAAATAGGTAAGGCAAAGAGCTTAACTTATCTTGATTCTCCCCACACTTCCCACACTCCCCAAACTCCCACACTTTACCTAGGATCCGGTACTGGTTTATAATTAATTGTTTTGAGGAATTATTACTCTAAGTAAGAGAGAAGATGGCAAAACGCTTGCAAGTTTTATTAAATAAAAATGTAACTAAGCTGGGCAAAAGCGGAGACTTAGTAGAAGTTGCTCCAGGCTATGCTCGTAACTATTTAATACCTCAAGGTATGGCTATTATGGCCACCCCTGGTATTCTCAGACAAGTCGAACAGAGACAAGAAAAAGAACGACAACGCATACAGGCAATTAAGGAGGAAGCAGAATCGCGGAAAACTGCCCTGCAAACTATTGGTCGCTTTGTTATCCGCAAGCAGGTTGGGGAAAAAGAGGCGATTTTCGGTACTGTCACTACTCAGGAAGTAGCAGATATTATCCAAGAAAATACTAATCTGGAAATAGACCGAAGAGGAATTACCCTGCCTGAAATTAGTAAAATCGGATTTTATCCAGCTGAAGTCAAACTTCACCCAGAAGTTACCGCGACAATTGAAATTCAAGTTGCACCCCTATAAAATTACACTGAAACTCATCCCACGGAAGACAGCACGTGGGATATAGTGGTTTTCGTTAATTCTTGTTCCCTGTTCCTTGCGACTTCTGCAAGAATTCTCATGACGAATGAGTAATGACTAGTGAGGAGATTACAAAGTACTCGAATCCAGACTTTTAGCTTCTCCTGGTGTCAATGGTAAGTGCAGACCGCATTCCTGTTTGAGACCACCGAATCGAGTTTCGCGCTCGTTTTCGTCGTCAGCACTATGAGGGCGGCTCGGATGCCCGTCGCCCACGCTTACAGATGCTTGGTCGAATAGGG
>JBFRWL010000157.1:0-2827 GCA_051439565.1 Prochloraceae cyanobacterium | reverse complement strand
TTTGATATTCCTTCATGAAGCTTACATACCAAAGTAAGAAATTATTTGAATCTGAAGGATAAAAATCTGGGTCTTTATCGGTAGCAGGATAGCGGTGATGTAGCCTGTGGTTTTCAGCTAGGACTTTATAGGGTAGCAAAGCGTACAACAATGAAGTGGCCAAGCCGAGAAAATCATTAATTGGCCGATGTTTAGATATGACCCCGTGTATTGCTTCGTGAGTGGTAATAAAAAGACCAGTGTGCAGAAAAGACCTCAACAAAACCCCTAAGACTATTAACACCAGGGGAATTTGAGAAAGCTCGAGAGTTAATAATCCCATCAGGCTAGTAAACCACAAAAAGATAATTATGCTAGCTACAGCCAAACCAATGTGAGAATTAGTTTGAGTATCGTTTAAAGCTGATGTTGATGCCTTGAACATAAATTATTCATTTAACTCAATAAACTAATTAAGCTTGACTGGTGGTCTTTTCTGGTTCTTTTTCTGGCTTGTCTGAAGAGATAGGTGCAATTAATTTTTCTAGTTGTTGAAGCAACAAGCCTTTTTGTTCTTGTTCTTGAAGCATCAAAGCCACTAGATGAATTACGGATAAAGCAAGCGCGATGGCGGAGAGAACATAACTATGAATCGTGTCAAAATGCACGACGGTAGTGGTATTTATGCCCCCTCCGCCTGTGAGGATATCTCTGATGGTTTGACCGAAGAAGGGAATTGCAGAGATCGTTCCCAGTTCAATTTTTAAACGCCAGTAACCTAATTGATTCCAGCCAAGAATCATTGCTGTCCAACCCAGACCAATGGTTGATAAAGTCAGAAAAATACCGCTGAGCCAAGCAGTTAACCAACTGCGTCGGAATTGCCGACCCAGAAACATGACTATAATCTGAACTAGGGCGACGGCAATAATGCCATTACCCGCCCAATTATGTAAGCCAAGAATTAACCAGCCATTAGGTATATTAGTACTAATAGCCTGCAGAGATTTATAGGCATTCCCCGCTGCCGGTTCGTAATAGAAACCGATGAGAATGCCTGATATAGCTGCAATTATTGCTAGAGTTAAAATTACAACTGATAAGATCGTAGCGGTACGTCGCCACCAGAAATTGTATTTAATTGAATTCATTTTTGACTTCGTATATGAGGTTGATAGACTGTCTTACTTTTCTAAGATGGGAAAGCGCGCAATTCGTAACCCAACAAAATCCCAATCGGAGCTAGATTTTACTTGGTTCTAACCCCGCTTGCTACAAGGAAGGAGCCTCCCTTTGGGTTCAGCAACAGCGAGTGGGAGAAACTCCCTTTGACGGCGCGGCTTTACCACAACGCAGTGGCTCCCCGACACACAAATAGAGATTTGTATGTCAACGAAGTGCGTAAAGTTTATATTCAATTGGAATACCTATTTGTCGAAAAAATCTTTGGTTGAGAAGAGGATGAGTAACAACCGAAAAAATAAGAGATTTCAGTTAAAATTTTTCGGTCTAATCTGAAGGGGTGACAAGTTAGACCTGAATAACCTTCTCCGACTGACTGAATCTTAATTCGGAATTAAAAATTTAGACTGGTCAACACCCAAGCATAAGTGACGAACGCCAAAATAGCCAAACCGATGAGAGTCTCTCTTTGCGTCGTCAGCCAATGCTGCCAGCCGTGCCAAAAATAGGTAAAAGCGGCGCGGCGTTCCTGAGCCAGTTCTGCCATCAACTCGGTCACTCTGGCGTCTACTTCCTCTAGGGGGATTTCACCTTGCTGATAAGCAGCTTCTAGCTCATCTAACTTGCGCCAGTATTCTTTTGTCGCTTCGAGAAGATTAGGGAACATAAACTAAAGTTGATAATTGTAGCTTGAATTGGCGGCGGTTATCTAGCCGCAAGTAGTTACCGCCCGAGAGCAGCACTGCCACGAACCTCAGTCTGGCAGCACTAGCTACTTGTTGACTACATCAGACCCAACTGGGACAGAATGCCTTGACCGGTCAGCAACTCGGTGGCGATGGCGATAACGAAGCCGAGCATAGCCAGGCGCCCGTTCCAAGTTTCTGCGAATTGGGTAAAGCCGAACTTGGTTTCTTGATTTTCCATGAGATTATTGCTCAGTAATTTTATCGTTACTTGTTGTTAAGATTTGTTACTTATATTATAAAGAATTAATACGATAAATAGACTCAGTTACAAAATTAATATCAAAATTTAAAGTTTTAAGAGAGAGATTCAAGTTACATCGTTCCACTTAATTGCTGAAGAAAATCAAGATTTAGGTGTGGTTATTTAATAGCCGCCTTGACGCAGTAGCCCAGCAATAGCCTTACGCCTAAATAGTTTATATAGTTTTTTGATTGTCTGATTTAAATCTGCCCACGAAAAAATCTCTTGTTTGTAAATGCTTAGTTTTTCTGTTCGTGACGCGCTTACGCCACATTTTAAAACTAGAAGACTTCATTTCTCGCCGCATTAGCGCGATAACCTGTTTTTCGCTTAAACCAAATTGGATTTCTATAGCTTGAAAAGGAGTACGATCCTCCCAAGCCATTTCAATGATTCGGTCAATAGTTGGAATATCTAAGTCGGGTAGTTTCATCAGCAGTTAGGCCATTAAATTTAGGTAAGAGCGCGCTCGCCTCTCGGGCCAGACTTAGATGCTCGCACCTAATTCTGACAAGAAATAAATAGAGGTAGAAGCTAGTGTCAATAATCCACAGTTAATTTGGGACCAGTTCTGAGAGCAAAAATCGGCGAATCAAGCCAATAGTAACAGCAGGTAGTTCCAGTTGTGGGGTGAGACCTACTTCCTCTATTACCTGGAAAGCTCGAATCGGCGATC
>JBFRWL010000156.1:0-3237 GCA_051439565.1 Prochloraceae cyanobacterium | reverse complement strand
GAATTAATTGTAAAAATCGTAGTATGATAATTCTAAATTCCTCGGAATTGACTTCAGGCTTAGAGCTTAAAGTTAGTTGCCAAAAAAAATGAGAAATCGGCTGTATTCAGCGCTAATTCCTCAAAATAGCAAAATAATGTATGTCAATGTTAGCAAAAAATAGATATTCACGGAGGCTAATTCGCTACTTGTGGCGATCGCTCTGCCTGAGTGCGATCGCCTTATCAATAACAGGAATAGATTCTGTTAAGGCAAATTCCCAGACCATAGTTCAATATCAACAAGCGGTATCGCTCTCAAATTTAGATCTTAATCCTTATATCGAAACCTATGCCGAGCTAGTTTATTTAAATTACCGTGATTCTCGCGAGCAAGCCGAGGTTATGGAAAAT
This sequence comes from Prochloraceae cyanobacterium, assembly GCA_051439565.1. Lineage (GTDB taxonomy): Bacteria > Cyanobacteriota > Cyanobacteriia > Cyanobacteriales > JBFRWL01 > JBFRWL01. Next base: position 2,845 of record JBFRWL010000156.1, on the reverse strand, counting down.
GCGATCGCAGCTTTTCTAGAACAGCCCAATGAAGCAAGTCACGATGCGGCTAAAGAAGCTTGGATCACAGCCAGACAGAGCTATCTGCAAACAGAAGCTTTTCGGTTTTATGAAGGTCCCATTGACTATATCGACTCCGAGACAGGAGAAGAAGGTCCTGAAGGTCGTATCAATGCTTGGCCAATGAATGAAGCCTTTATTGATTATGTTGAAGGGAAGTCTGATGCGGGTTTGATTAATAATCCCCAGTTTGAAGTTTCCATTAAAAGCATTTTGGAAAAGGATCAAGTAACCGATGAAGCGGATGTAACAACTGGCTGGCACGCGATCGAGTTTTTGCTGTGGGGACAAGACTTTAACGCTCAAGGACCTGGTCAACGTAGTTATGAGGATTTTATACCCAATCAAGGTAACAATAATCGGCGGCGGGAATATCTCCAACTGGTGACAGCTCAATTGATCGAAGATTTGACATTCCTAGAAGAATCGTGGAAACCAGGGAATAATAATTATCGTGCCAAATTTGTTAATGGTGACTCCCAGGAAAACCTGAGTAAAATTTTCACTTCTTTAGCAACTCTTAGTGCTTTTGAGATGTCTTCAGAACGCATGGCTGTGCCTCTAGATAGCAGTAATCAAGAAGATGAACATTCTTGTTTTAGTGATACTACTTATCAAGACTTTGTTTATAACGCCAAAGGTATTTATAACGTTTACGTCGGTGAATACCAAGACTATAAAGGTCAAGGATTTGATCGATTAGTAGCACAGTTTGACCCAGAACTGAATCAAAAAATTATTGCTGCACTCAATAAGACCCAAGGATCGATTAATAATATCAATCAGCCTTTTGACCAGGTTTTAGCTTCAACCGCAGGGAGTCCCGAACGAGAGGAAGTAGAAGTCGCGATCGATGACCTGGAGGATCAAGCCCAATTGTTTCAACAGGTTGGTAATGTTCTGGGAATAGAAGTAGAAATCTTGGCAGAATGAACAGCAAACGCCCATTGTTAGTTTTACTTGCTACTTTAACCGCAATTATCATTATTGCTTTCCCCAGAGTAGCCATCACAGAACAGTCCTTGATCGAGGAGAATCGCACAGCTTTTTCTGGTGGTGAGTTAGCAACGGTTTTCAAAGAAACCCAAACTGCTTTTGCCCAACCGATTAAAAACTTAGATCGGCATAGACGAAGAGTTTTTAACTTCGGCGATCATTTGTTCAATACTAAATGGGTCGAAGCTCCTAGTTCTGTAGCTACTGTAGACGGATTAGGACCATTATTTAATCGCAGTTCCTGCGCTGGTTGTCATATCCGAGATGGTAGAGGTCGTCCTCCTTTACCTAATGAGGAGTTGATGCTTTCTAAGCTGATTCGTTTAAGTATTCCTGGCGAAAACGAACATGGCGGACCTTTACCCCATCCAAGCTATGGAGGACAATTGCAGGAACAGGGAATTTTAGGGGTTCCCGCTGAGGGTAAAACTCAGATTACTTGGCAGGAAGAAACGGGTAAGTTTGCCGATGGTACTAGCTATAGTCTGCGTCGTCCGAGCTATGAATTTAGCGATCTCGCCTATGGAGCTTTGGGAGAAGATGCTCTATTTTCCCCCAGGGTAGCACCTGCGGTTTTTGGTCTAGCTTTGCTGGAGAATATCCCCGAAGAGAATATCTTACAACATGCCGATCCTGAGGATCGCGATCGCGATGGTATCTCTGGTCGTCCTAATTATGTGTGGGATGTCGAACAACAAAGCAAAAGTTTAGGTCGTTTTGGTTGGAAGGCAAATCAGCCTACTCTTAAGCAACAAGTTGCTGGAGCTTTTAACGGTGATATTGGTTTAACAACATCGCTCTTTCCTAACGCAAGTTGTAGTGCAGGTCAATCTCAATGCCAAAAAGAAACAACTTTAGGTGAGCAACCCGAGGTCAGTGATGAATTTCTGGATAAGGTAACAACTTATGTCAGCTTACTCGCTGTACCTGCAAGGCGTAATTTGGAAGGAGACAAAGAACAGTTGGGGGAAAAACTTTTTTATGAGGCTCAATGTACCTCCTGTCATATTCCCAGACAGGTTACAGGAATTAGTTCTTCCCACGCTGAATTTAACAATCAAGTTATTCATCCTTATACAGATTTACTCTTGCACGATATGGGAGAAGATTTAGCTGATAATCGTCCTGATTTTTTGGCTAATGGTCAAGAATGGCGCACGCCACCGCTCTGGGGTATCGGTTTGGTGAAAAATGTTAACAAACATAGTTTTTTCCTCCATGATGGTCGAGCTCGCAATTTGACCGAAGCAATTCTTTGGCATGGTGGCGAAGCTCAAGCTTCTAAAGAATTCGTGCAAAAGCTATCACAAACTGAACGAGATGCTTTAATTGCGTTTCTCAATTCACTGTGAAATAGCTCTAAGCTTAAAGCTTAGAGCTTATGGTTGATAACTTTTAGTAAAATAATAATCATTATCGTAATATTGGTGTGAGGATTCTCAAATATGACAAATTTATCTCGTATATCTCGTATATCTCGTAAAATTTTTTACCATACTGCAAAGTTGGCATTGCCTATCTTGCCAGCATCGATCGCTCTTGCAGGAATCACTAATTCTGCGATCGCCCAAACAGTAGTGCAGTCGAACTTAGAGCAAATTGAGCAATATAACCTGGAAGGACAACCAGCAGAATTTAATCAAGTAACCAACGTCAATCAATTAAGGGACGTTTCTCCCGCAGATTGGGCTTACGAAGCCTTACGCAGTTTAGTAGATCGCTACGGTTGTATTGTCGGTTATCCCGATCAAACCTATAGAGGAGGCAAAGCCTTAAGTCGTTACGAATT
>JBFRWL010000155.1:0-3126 GCA_051439565.1 Prochloraceae cyanobacterium | reverse complement strand
TCTCTGAGGATCCTAGCAGCGGAATCGGGGTGGATGTGCCCCCTGTCGTGGCGGCCAGGGAAGAGGAACCAGGTGCGCGGCGATGGGTAGTAGTTGGCCAGCAGTGAGCGCAACTCTTCAATCACGGGAATGCTTCTGGTGGCCAGCTTGCCCTTGGTGTTCCCTTTGCGGATGATTAGCTCGCTGCGCACTTTACCTTGGCGCTCGTAGACATCGGCGGTCCTCAAGGTACAACACTCTGCGATCCGACAGGCACAGTACAGGCAGACGCCGAACAGGGCGCGGTCTCGGTTCGTCTGTAGCCCTTGAGCAAACAATAACTGAATCTCTGTTACCGTGAGAATCTTGGCTCGACCGTGGCGGTCTATCTTCACTGTGTGAATACTCCCGACTCCTTCGGATTGACCCTACTGCGAAAGAGGGTAGTCTGTCTAGAGGTGCGATCTTAATCAGAGAGAAATTTGTCCAGTACTGTCCAGGACACAAGAGCTGGGAAATGGTTTTAGATCTCGTTATTTGGCGTAAAGCTAGAGAAGCTGTCACAAGGTGCCAACTAACCTGAAATTATTACGGTAACTAGCTTTCAGCGTCTACATTGTGTTTTTGAGCTTTTCAAGGAAAGTACTGATTATATCTTTGGAATCGGCACTTACTTGCTTTTTGTCCCGGAAATTACCCTTATACTTCCCTTTATTCCGCTCAGAGTTGGGCAAAAGTTCTGATCCTATTTTGTAATATTTCGGGGATCAAAAATAACTACGAAATATCCCAATAATATATACTGACCTAAAGTAAATAAGTAAAATGCTATACCTTCATTTTTCTATCAATATTTCAGCCGGTAATACCGTTTTCGCTATACGCCGAGCTAATCTATAGATTCGTTCTAACTTATCCAGTACTTCCATCTCGATCCGAAAGCCAGCAAGCCAAGCTGGGTCTTCGTCTGATTTAAGCTTCTTGGCCTGATGCCTCAGAGCCATTTCAATGATATTTTCAAACTCATCTTTAATGACCAGAACATCTTGAGCTTTTTGTGGATTATTTTCTTCGACTGCACTGACTGCATTTTGAAATGCTTCCATTAATTTGACATTTAGCTGTTCCATCAACGAGTTAATTGTTTCACTATATTTGATTTCTTCTGTTTCAATATGTATGCGAATTAACTTCACGAGGTCAATCTCAATAACATCAGCTAGAGATTCAAGATCATCAGTGGCACTTAACAAATTGATGAACTCTTCGTCTTGCTCTTTATTGAGAGGCTGAGTGCGGATTTGCCCTAAATAACTAATAATGAAGTCATGAAGCAAATCGATTTGGTCATCCATTTTCTCAACTTCCTTGAGTACCTGCAAATCTTCTTGAACAAATGCTTCCTCGATTTTCAGCATCATTTCCTCTGCGATCGCTCCCATTCGTCCAAACTCCTTACGTACACTTTCTAGTGCCAGTGTAGGGGTCTCAATCAGTTCTTTACTTAGGAACATCGGCTCAATAATGACTTTTGGGGGTTCAACAGGTTTGTCTGGGAACATCCACACAACAGCTCGTACAAACAGAGCTGTAAAGTTAAGGAAAAACAATGCATTGATAATATTAAATACTGTATGTGCATTAGCAATCTGACGAGGAACCTCAGCTGCCATTCTCTCGATGCCAACCATCTCAGGATAAGATGGGGACAACCAGGTTGTGATACTAGCTAGTTGAGGAATTAAAGGAAGCCAAATCAAAGAACCAATGATATTGAACAGAGCATGTACCGAAGCAGCACGAATTGCATCGCGAGACTTACCAATCGAGGCGATAAGCGTGGTAAATATTGTCCCAATATTAGAACCTATGGCAAGGGCAATACCTGCTTCGAGGGAAATAAGACCGTCCGAAGCCATGACTATTGCAATTCCGAGAGTAGCAGCCGAAGAATTTACCAGAGCGGTAAAAATAAGTCCCACAGATATACCTAAGATGGGTCTCTCTACGGCAACCATCAAATCAATAAAAGGCTGATATTCACGTAATGGATTCATCACTTCCCCAATGATTCCCATTCCAAAGAACACAAGTCCGAGACCTGTTAGTATGGTGCCGTAGTGTTTGAGTTGTTCATTTTTTGCTACTAGGGAAATGAGGTATCCCACAGCGATCATTGCCAAAGCGTATTGTGCAATGTTGAAGGCTATTATCTGAGCAGTAAATGTACTACCAACATTGGCTCCGAAAATTACTCCTACCGATTGCGTCAAGTTCATAACTCCAGCAGTAATAAAGCCTACTACTAGAATTGTCGTTACTGTTGAGGAATTTAAGAGGGCTGTGACTAAAGCACCTGTAAGCATTCCCTTGATTCGGTTGGTTGTGAGCCTTGCGAGAATAATTTTCAGTTTTTCACCAGCAGCAGCCTGAAGGGCTCTAGAAAGCATATCTAGACCAATGAGGAAGATCGCTAGTCCCCCGAACATACCCATAATTAATGTAAACCAATTGATGCGATCGCCAGCAGTAGATGCTGCTAGTACAGGTGAACCGAGGGTCAAAGCCAAAGCCAAACCCCCCAAAGTCAAAAGTAAGAGAGTTCGGAAATTAGTTCTTAATAGAGAAATACCTGAGTAATTTTTCATAAGTTTTTTATATAGGATGAAATTATTATGTATTAAGAACATATATCGACTTCTAACTTGACCGATTATGAAAGTTGCTATTTTTAGTACCCGTTCTTATGATCGCCTATTCTTGGATCTTGCCAACAAAGAGGCAGGATCTCCCCATGAGCTAGAATACTTTGAAACTAATTTAAAGGCCAAAACAGCTTCTTTAGCAGAGGGTTTTCCCTGCGTTTGTATCTTCGTTAACGATACCGCTGATGCAGCAACCTTAAAAATATTAGCTAAACAAGGAACAAGGTTAATTGCTTTGCGTTGTGCTGGGTACAACATGATTGATATTCCGGTAGCCAGTGAATTGAGCTTAAAAGTCGTAAGAGTTCCCGCCTATTCTCCCTACGCAGTGGCAGAACACGCTGTGGGGTTGATCTTAATGCTGAATCGCAAGTTAAACAAAGCTTACAATCGCGTTAGAGATGATAACTTTACCCTCGATGGTTTATTAGGATTTGACTTA
>JBFRWL010000154.1:0-4389 GCA_051439565.1 Prochloraceae cyanobacterium | reverse complement strand
ATATAATTTAATATTTCGAGATACTAATATATAAAAGCATCTTGATATCAAGACACTTTTATGTATTAAATACATAGATATATTTATTTATAGATATATTTAAAACTTGATATCTAGATGTCAAGATATCTACACTTGTTGAGTCTACACTGATTGAATTTTTACTTCAAGATACCAAGGGGTAGTGTTGCCACAATCAGCGATCGCAGAGAGGGGGTTTAAAACACGCCTACTTGCCGACGGCGTAATTCCATAGTTTCACCGAGTTTATTAGCTAAGGCAGGAAACCGTAGCATCGTAGCGTGAAGGGCCTTGATCGAAACGATTAACACCTGCGTATCAGCCAAAGCAGTTATCGTTATTTCACTCGTTTGATCTGAGAGTAAGGAAGCTTTTTCCCCAAAAATCTCTCCGGCAAAAAGATGAGCGATATTTTTTTGATGACCAGAAACATCTTGGAAGGATAAGGCAACCTCTCCTTCCAGGATTATATATAAACCTCTTAAGGGTGTTCCTTCCTTGACGATTACTTCTTCTTTGGAGTAACTTTCAACAGTTGATTGCTCAACAATACTAGGCAAAAATTCTGGAGCGACTGATTCCCATCCAGGAGCTTGTCTTAAAACTTCGAGGGCTTTCTGTTCAGAATATTTAGCAGTTGGAGGAGGGGATTTATACTCAATAGCGATCGGATAGGGCATCGTCAAATCATAACGTTGAGAAGCATACCACATCCGCAACTGGAATTCGTGTTGGCTCTCAATACCTTGGACATAATCCTTGACAAACAAGACCGTCTTATACATGAGAAACCAATCGTCAAGGGAAGTTAAAAAAACTTTGGGTGGAGGTTCTTGGAGAACTCCCTTGGTTTCTAAAGCAATTTTCTTGAGAACTTCGATCACCTTGTTAGGTGGATCGTCACGGGAGAATTTGATTTCAACTTCAACTCCGTGCAGAGGTTCAACTCCACTATAGTTACTAAAACTTCCTTTAGCGAGTTCTGAATTAGGGACAATCACCAAATGTTTTTGAAAAGTATAAAGATGAACTGAACGCCAGGTAATTTCTCTAACTTGTCCCCGTACATTGGCCAATTCTATCCAATCCCCAATCTTAATGGGCTGTTCAAGAAGCAAGGTAATTCCCGAAAAGATATTACTCAAACTATCTTGAAGGGCTAAACCAAGGATTAGTGAACCCACGCCTAAAGCGGCTAACAACCTTCCCACATTTGCATCCCAGACATTAGCTAAAACAATCCCCGTTCCTACGATCACCAAAAAGGTTCGACCCAGATCCAATAGTAATTTGGGAACCTGAGAACGCCAGGTATCTTGTTGGGCTTCTTCAAAGAGAATTTGATTAATTAGAGTCAAGCCAAAGTAAATTAATGCAATCGAGAGAAGAGTTTCACTAGCTCTCACTAAAATACCTTCTTGCGGCAACTGTAGCACTTGAAACAGCAGAATAAATAAGGCTGTACAGGGCAGGATCAGATTACGGAGAATTTTTAGTAAATTGGTCAGAGGATTTTTTCTCCGTTCGAGCTGGAAAGTGATTTCTCCCAAAACAATCATTAGCAAGGGAAAACCAATAGCCAGCAGTAAACTCCAAGTTAACCAATGTTGCTGCATTATTTTTGTTCTCCTGACCAGTTAATTAGCATCAGACATGAGTTAAGATCACAACTTTTTTCTTCTCGCTATTCATCCTACTACCTAAATTTCGCCCAAAATAGTGGCACGTTGCTCAAACCAGCGATAGTCTGTGCCAAAAAGAGGAAAGTGATAGATCCTAATTGAGCAGAGAGTGAACATCCCGCAAAAGACCGTCAGGTATACCCCGCTTCAGAAACTGTATGACGCTTTGATTGGGCTGTTGTGTGGAGCACAAGGGATGGTCGAGATTAACTTTCCGTGTCCGACCCCGATGAAGGATTACAGCGTGCCTTTGGTCGGGATGGCTGTGCAGAACAATCGGTGCTCCAAGAGACACTGGATGCCTGCAATGGTGAGAGTGTCAAACAAATGGAGCAAGCGATGGATGAAATTTATCGGCAGCACTCGCAAGGGTATCAGCATGACTATGAGCAGACCTTGCAGATTTTAGATGTAGACATGAGCGGGCAACCCTGTGGACCTAAGGCAGCCTTTGCAACCAAAGGCTACTTTGCGATCGCAGCGGAACCGTCGCGGGCGGCAATTAGGCCGAGTGTTAGCCAGCCGCTACCACGAAGTGGTCGTTGAGCGCTACGTTCTAAGCTCTGGGGGTTCTTGAGATTCAACTAAAACCCAAACGGGAACTTTGCCAATACCTTTGACTAAAAGATCGTCAATCGGTTTGAAGTGATAAATATTCTCGAGAGCATGGTAAACCGGTTCAGTTACATGAATCGCATTAGGGTCTGAAGAAACATGTATAGCATCAGTAATTTTCATGGTTTCACCCCAAAGCTCATAGATAAATTTAGATTTACCCACGATGCCCCCTACAACAGAGCCAGAATGAACTCCAATTCCCAAAGTAAGCTCGAAGTTGTACTTTTGACTAAAGTTTTGTACGACTTTCAACAGAGCAATGGCAAAATCAACGCACCGCTTGGCATGATCCACTCGTGGAATGGAAAGACCAGATACGGCAATGTAGTTGGTTCCCACAGTTCTTAATTTCTCAATCCCATAATTCTCAGCTGTTTCATCGAAAGCTCGGATCAATTCATTGAGCAACTGCACTGACTCGTGGGGCGGGACTTGAGCAGCTAAATCAGTCAATCCGTCCACCGCTGCATAAAGTAAGGACACACTAGCATAACAATCGGCAAAGTCCATGTTACCTGCTTGAACTCGCTTCACCGCAGAGGGGGGCAAAATATTGAGCAACAGATTCTCATTTTCTTGGAGCTTTTCTTGAAGATTCTGTTCCTTTTCATAGAGGTTTTGAGCCATGATATTAAAAGAGTTAGCCAATTGTCCAAATTCATCACGGCTATCGATTTTTACCTCGACATTCGTTTCCCCTTTGGCAAGTCTTTTTGTTCCCTGTACCAGTAACTCAATTGGACGAGTAAAGATCTGGGAAAACCAGTTGGCGATCAAAGTTATCAACGGTAGTACAATCGCAGCAGTGATGAGAAGACGACGATTTAATTGGTGAATCGATTTAAACGCTTCAGCCTCGTCGATTTCGGCGATCAAGGCCCAGTCTAAGTTTAAAAACTCTAAAGGTTGATAAGAGGACAAAATTCTCATCCCTAGATAATCTCGGGTTAATTGGGTTCCTTGCTGACCTTTAAGGACTTTTTCCACTACTTGACTTTTGATTTTTTGTTGCAGAATCGGTGTTCCTGTATCCCTAATCCGTTTAATTGTGGTCTGAGAGTAGCCCGCTTGAGGTAAAGATTTAAAGTATTGCTCGGAATTTTCCAACAAAAGACGAAATTCAGAGCGCAGATAGGAATCTGGTCCGATTAAAAAACTCTCTCCTGTATTTCCTAATCCGACCTTCTGCCATTCTTGATTGACGGTCATGACGCGGTTGATAGATTCGGGAGAAATTTCAAAAACCAAAACCCCCAAAAATTTATTGCCATCAAAAATATTGGTAGCAACAAAAGCAGCAGGTCGATCGTAGTTGGGACGATAGTTCTCAAAATCAACCATGACAATGTAATGAGGATTTTTTACTTTGAGGGCTTCATTAAAAGCTTTGGCTAAGTTGGTATGAGAATACACTCCCTGTTTGAGGTTAGTACCCAAATCAATTTCTTTGGATACATTATAAATAATATCACCTGTTTCCCCATCAATAATTATGATGTTGTCGTAGGAGCCATATTGCTTAACAATCCTGCGAATATTAGGATGCACCTGACCATGAACTTTACTATACTCGCTGCCATCAGTTGCCCGATCTAACTCCTCTGAGGCATTAATTGGATTGGGATTAGAAGCTAAGTAGTGAAATTGCAAGTATTGACCTGCCAGACTAGAGGGAATATAAGTTTCTATGATAGGGTCGCCTTGAGGGCCTAGCTTTAAGTTAGGAAAAACTTCCTTCTGATAAAACTCCTTTAACTTTTGCTTTTGTTCGGGAGTAATAGATTGACTATTTAATTTTTTGTAAGCTGTCTTAAATGCTTTAAACGAATTAATAAGAAGTTTTGAATCGCTTAACATCTGTATTTCGCTCTCAATGCGATCGCTGAATGCATTAAGAGCTGACGCTTGTCTCGTTCGCAGTAAGGTCAGTTTATTGTAGATTCCCTCTTCCAGGGCTTGTTTCGCTGAAATATAGCTAACATAGCCTGTTAGCAAAATAACCAGTAAACAAGCTAATAAAATCATCGCCTCCAATTTGGAGCGAATACTGATTAAGGTAAATACAGAT
>JBFRWL010000153.1:0-9644 GCA_051439565.1 Prochloraceae cyanobacterium | reverse complement strand
ACTACATTTGTTGGGATTGCCCTAGGTCTACCTGGCTTTTTTTGATTCAACTTTAATAATAAATTGAGTCCGCCAGTACAATACTCACGCAACCAAGTTTGCACCGTTACACGGTTAAGCCCTAACATTATAGCAATTTCTTGAACTATAGAAACTGTCTGAGTTTTTAAAATTTTTTTATTAGCAATAAACTTTAACTTATTGCTTTTAGATTCTTTTTATAAACAGTCTCTAAAGAAGAAGTGAACTATTCTCATGGTGAAGTCTTTTATCATTGATAATATTTTCTTGACTTTATGGAGCGCCTATGAGAAAATCATCTCAAAGTATACTGTATTTTAATGTATCTTAAGTAACTTTCTCCGGAGTTGATTTGAAGCAGCCATGACTCTTGATCAAAGACCGATATTTAATTCCCAGAAAACTCTATCTACTCTTCGAAAATTTTCTGATTTTTCTCCTATTTATTATCCAGTAGAATCTCAAGAACAACCTTCTTTTGATCGTAGAGAAAAGCAGATTAAGACTTCCAATAATCAAGAAATTAAATCTAAGAAATCAGTTTCAAAAGAGGATATGAAACTGAGTAATTCTTGGAAAGATATAGAATCATTGGTGAACTTGAAATCCGTTGCTTTAGATTCAACGATACATAGTCTTAAGCTTTATAATTATCAGGTAGAAGTTAGCGAATTAGTTAGGGAAATTAAAAAAAGTTTGAGAAGAATCCGACTTTGCCAGGAGTTATTTTACGTGAAAATAACATTTTATTTGGGCTAATATCCCAGAAACAATTTTGGCAATATATGAGCCGACCTTATAGTTTAGAATTATCCGCCAAACGTTCAATCAAATATCTAGATGACTTGCTTAATATTAAACCTCTAGTCTTGCCTAAAGATATGTCAATTATTAAAGCGGTCAAAGAGTCTTTAGCTAGACCACCTCAGTTATTAGAAGAACCTATTATTGTCGAAATTGGTCCACAAAAATATCGGTTATTGGATGTACATCAACTTCTAGTTGCTCAAACAAGAATTCATGAATTAGCCAGTGAATTGTTGGTTAAGATGTATAAAAAAGTAGAGAGAAGTTCCCAAGTTGATGGTTTAACTAATCTAGCTAATCGACGCTTATTTGATAAATCTCTACTCTCCAAATGTAACCGAGCAGTCAAACAGAAAAACTCTCTATCTTTAATCATGTGTGATGTGGATTTTTTCCAACAATATAATGAGCTATACGGACACTTAGCAGGAGACGATTGCTTACAAAAAATAGCTAATGTAATCAAGAAATCACTCACCAGACCAAAAAAGGATTTAGCCGCTCGTTATCAGGGGGGGGAATTTGCCATTTTATTGCCAAATACAGATGCTGTTGCTGCTATGTCTGTCGCCTCCGAGATAGCTAAGAGAGTCAAAAATCTAGCCATAAGAAATCATGCTTCGCCAATTAGTAGTTACGTAACTCTCAGCTTTGGAATAGCAAATATAATTCCCACGAGAGAAAAAGATTCAGAACTGCTACTGGTAGGAGCAGATCGGGCGCTGTCTCAAGCTAAACGAGCGGGAAGAAATCGTCAGGTGGTGTGGAAGAATTCTGAGCTTAAGACAGCGATTAAGGGACTTAAAGTATCCAAGGTTGAAAATCAGAGCGATAAGAAAGTATGTATAGTTCTCAGAGATGAAGATTTCTCGATCGCCTCTAACTATCTTCGAGAACTAGGGATTAACACTCAATTACAACTAAAAAATATCTCGATCGTTAGTGTCAGTAACATACCAGAAAACCTCTCTGATTTCGATGTACTGGTGCTTGATGTTGCTAGCGATCGGTCTCCTTGTATCTCACTAATAGAACGCATTAAATTCGATGGCGATCTAGTTATCTTTGCAATTGAGAGTTTGCCCGAAGCAATACGCTCTAATCTTTCAGAAAAATCAACTGACTTTTTAATCAAGCCAATTCCTTGGAAAGAGTTGAAAGATAAACCCTATTTCTCTTAGGCTGAGCTTGATCGGCTTTACTGTTTTCTTTCGTGACAAGCGATCGATCTGCTTAACTTGTCACGAATGGTTAAGACTTGCACGAGTAGTTGTAGAATATGACAGATGTTTTAAACTATACAGACTGTGATTGAGCGCTATACTTTGCCCGAAATGGGTCAACTGTGGACTGATGATTATAAACTGAAAACTTGGCTAGAGGTGGAAATCGCAGTTTGTGAGGCACAGGCGCAATTAGGTTATATTCCTACTGAAGCAGTTGAAGAAATTAAGGCAAAAGCTAATTTTGAACCTCAGCGAGTATTGGAAATTGAAGCAGAAGTTCGCCACGATGTCATTGCTTTTCTGACCAATGTTAATGAGTATGTTGGGGATGTTGGTAGATACATTCATTTAGGCTTAACCAGTTCAGATGTGTTGGATACTGCCTTAGCACTGCAGTTGGTGGCAAGTCTAAATCTGATTTTGGAATGTTTAGAAGAGTTAGTCCAGGCAATTCGCTACCAAGCACAACAACATCGCTACACAGTCATGGTTGGTCGTTCCCACGGCATTCATGCAGAACCAATTACCTTTGGATTTAAGTTAGCAGGATGGTTGGCAGAAGTATTGCGAAATCGCGATCGCTTGGTACGCCTGCGAGAAGATATTGCAGTAGGCAAGATCTCTGGAGCAGTAGGAACCTATGCTAATATCGATCCGCAAATAGAAGCGATCGCCTGTCAAAAACTAGGACTACAACCCGATACCGCCTCAACTCAGGTAATTTCGCGCGATCGCCACGCAGAATTTGTCCAACAACTAGCACTTTTAGCCGCCTCGATCGAACGCTTTGCCGTTGAGATTCGCAACCTCCAACGCAGTGATGTCCTAGAAGTAGAAGAATTCTTTTCTAAGGGACAAAAAGGCTCCTCCGCCATGCCTCATAAGCGTAACCCAATTCGTTCCGAACGCTTAACCGGAATAGCTAGAATTATTCGCTCTCATGCCGTTGCTGCTTTAGAAAATGTAGCTCTTTGGCACGAACGGGACATCTCCCATAGTTCTGTAGAGCGAGTTATTCTACCGGATACTTGCATTTTAACCCATTTTATGCTAAGGGAAATTACTAACTTAGTGAAAAATCTGCTAGTGTACCCAGAAAACATGAAGCGGAATATGAATATCTACGGCGGGGTAATCTTCAGCCAGCGGGTGTTATTAACTTTGGTAGAAAAAGGAATGAGTCGCGAGGAAGCATACCAAATTGTACAATCCTGCGCTCACCAAGCCTGGAACCAACCAGAGGGAAATTTCCATGACTTGATTTGTCAAGATCCCCAAGTAACAAAGCTTTTGTCCTTACAAGAGATTCAAGAGTGTTTCGAACCACAAAATCATTTGAGGAACTTAGAAGAAATTTATCAGCGCTTGTGTATTTAAGCTAAAACAAGATAAGTAGAATATAAATGGTTTGTGCGTTCTCTAGAAACTGCTTTTCTGCATCGCGAATTAAGCGAAGAGGTTACTAAGCTGCGCATATTATGTATCCAGAATTTTTCAAGTCCATTCAGCATGAATCTTCGTGGTGTGAAATTTCCAGTGATGCCATTCAATCCAATGTCGATACCTTAAGAAAAAGAATTGGAGATGGTGTTATTCTCGGTATAGTCGTCAAGGCTGATGCCTTCGGACACGGAATCTTAGCTTGTGCGAGAGAGTTTCTTGCTGCTGGTGGAGACTGGTTAATTGTTAATTTTGCCTGGGAAGCGAACACATTACGCCAAGCAGGAATTGAAGCGCCAATTTATATCTGTGGAAACGTTTCTGCTGCCCAGGCTCCCATAGTAGCTCAAACTAAAGCAAGAGCGGTACTTTACGATTCTGAAATTGCTCGCGCACTAGCTAAAGCTGGTCGAGAAATTGGTAATCCAGTACCAGTGCATATAAAACTTGAAACCGGAACCCATCGTCAGGGAATTCCTTTAACTGAAGCAATTGAACTAGGACGGTTAATATTCCAACTAGATGGTATTGTCCTCGAAGGACTGACAACTCACTACGCAGACATCGAAGATACTACAGACCATCACTTTGCTCGTCAACAACTCGATCTCCTGCAAGAGGCAAGGAAAGCTTTTCGACAGGCGGGACTGGAAGTACCGATGGTTCATTCAGCTAACTCAGCAGCAACCATTCTTTGGTCGGAAACCCACGCAGAGATGGTACGGGTAGGAATTGCCGCCTACGGACTGTGGCCCTCAACAGAAACTTATGCTACAGTACTTCAAACCTATGCTGCCCGTGGTGAAGGATTTATCCCCAACTTACAGCCTGTTTTATCGTGGCGCGCCCGCGTTGTCCAGGTTAAAGATGTACCGACTGGCGCTTATATAGGCTACGGTCGTACTTTTAGGGCTACTTACCCCATGCGCATTGCTATTTTGCCCGTCGGCTACCACGAAGGCTACGATCGCCGCCTCTCTAATCTAGCTCACGTATTGATTGAGGGGACGCGATCGCCAGTGCGGGGACGCATCTGTATGAATATGATGATGGTCGATGTCACCCACATTCAGGGAGTGCAAGTAGGAACAGTAGCAACTTTACTAGGAAGTGACGGTCAAGAAAGGATAAGTGCGGAACAGCTTGCCGCTTGGATGGGAACTATTAATTATGAAGTAGTCTCCCGCATCCATTGCTCTCAATCTCGCTTTGTCTTGCCAGGAGAGAATGTTCAGGATTCATCCCACACTGTCCCTAAAGGTTACAGATGTGGGACTTCTCGCCAATTGATCTAATTCCTGGCAAAGTTAACCGGATCTTGGTCCCGCCGATGGTTAATGGGAATAGGGGTAGGCTGACCGCTGCCTGCTAAGGCAGCGATTTTCTCCAAGGATTCTTTCAGCCGCTTGGCCGCGTAGATAGACATATCTCGGGGTACGCTAATCCTGTCGCGCAAATATCGCAGGGCAGTATCCGATCCCTGGGGCGGCGTACAGATTTCACCCGTCATCATCTGTGTCAAAGCACAACGTAGAGCTTCATCAAACAATTTGTCATCTGCAGGGTTGACTTTAATAATATTTTGGCGATGTTTAATCACTCGTTGAAGAGCTTCAGCGCGAGAGGTTTCAGGTTCTAGATAAGTCACATCTGGCAACCCGAACCAGGGACCGTTATCCACCCGTGCCTTATTGATTAACATCTGAGGCCTGCCGTTTTCCCAGCAGCCCCCCATCTGAGGGGGCAAATCATGGACGTGTGTATGAAAGTCGCTCTGGGTGCCTCGGTAGGTCGATCGGCTTTCCATCGCATCAAACCAGACAGCTAAGCGAGGGTTTTCTTCTCGTAAAGAATAGCCCTTATAGTAGTAAAGACTGGCATTCATCCGTTCGAGGAAAGGCGTAAAGATCACATCGACAGTGCTGAATTCATCTAGAAAGTAGGGTCCAGGAGTTCGGTCTAGTACATCCTCGATCTTGGCCACAACTGCCGTGAATTGATCTCGGTTGCGCCGTTCTTCCCGAGATGAAGAAGTTCGATAGCAAAGCCAGATACACCAAGCTCTAAATAGAATTCGCTCCAGCTGTCGTAGGGAGATGGCCATAGGATCTGTCATACCCAGACCCAAAGGACCAAAGACCTTTTCCAAGGCTATCAAAATATCATCACTTTCTGCGATCAGGTTACCGTCTAGCTCAATGGCAGGTAACATACCGGATGGCACCTTGCGCTTGTACCAGCTCTCTTTCTTTCCATAACAGAACATGGTCACTTTTTCAACGCGGTAAGGAATCTGTTTTTCTTCCAACCATAGCCAAATTTTCTGGCAGTAGGGACACCAGGCATGGTTATCTCGGTATAGCGTCACCCGCACATCAGATTCGGTAAAGCCAAATAGGCGCAACCGGGTTTGAGCGTTGGTTGGCCCATTGATGGTATCTAATTGAAAGTCCGTGAGGGCTTCTAGTTCTGGCCAGCTTAGGGGGACGATGGTCATGGAGGTCGGTGTCCTTAAATACTTTCTTAAATACTTTTAAGTTATCGTAAAATACACAAACTCTGACCACGATTCATGAGGAGCTGTCGCCGTAATTGACTTGTGATATTTATAAACCCCAAGATAGATTTTTACAAAGTTTTTATCAAGATTAGATTTGGCTATCAATAAAATTAAAGTTTTGGGAAAAATAAACTTAAGAGGATAAATCCTATTTCAGAAAAAATTGATTATGCAATTTATAAGAACTGGACAGAATTTGCTAATGGGATTGGGTCTATCCCTTTGCGTATTTTCTTCAGCCCAAGCCGTTCCAGAATCCCAATACATTCCCGACAATAATTTGGCGGAAATTCACAACTATTGTCAAGAAAATGACAGTTTATTTATTGTGGCGGAAACACGGGACTTTTGGCTAAATATCTGTGGTGGAGATTTGCCACATACCTATATCGGGGTCAGTAAAACTAATGGTAATAGTATTCGTCTTCCTCTCAACGAATATGACAATTTAGGCGATTATTTTGAAGCAGTCAATGGAGATGTTACTTATCTGCTAATTCGCGGAACACCCAAGGGAGATTTCTTAACTGTAACTCAAGGAGATAAGGAACTGTTTAGACAACCTATTCTAAATTGGTATTAGATAAAAATTTTTGGGGCTCTCCCGAACTTATCGTGTAAAACTAACTACCAAAATCACAAGTTAAGAAACTTGTTAGTCGAAAATTATTAAAATTTCTAAAGCCATATGTTTTCCTTGTGATTAACTACTTAAGTTTATTATTAATTCTTTCGACGACTCCTTGTGTAATTCTTTCATCGAAATAAGCAATAATCTCACCAATATATCTTCTTATTGTTCCGAAACTTTTGGGAAAATATTTAGAGACATCTTTTAACGAATCTGCTATCTCTAATAGACCCTCGCTCCAATCTCTACTAGTTTCAAAAATATCTCTCAGTTCTTCTTTTAAAGTGTGCATTTTAGTTAAAACAGGAGCCACTTTTTCAACTTCTTTTAATTTTTCTTCTAGCAGCATCTAATTCATCAGTAACTTGTTTCATAACGTGAAATCTATCGGCAACAATTTCTGCTTGAGGCATTAACTGTTCAGCATTTGTGCGCGTAGAATATTGGAGATTGTGGACTCTGAAAAATTCAAGGCAAGGATAAAGAATCTAGCCCTGAGAGTTATTCGTTTAGTTGAAGAGGACTCTTGAATAACATCCTGAATGCCGTCCAGACTCGCGCCAAAGGGCACGAATCCCCTCGCGCTTAAAAGTTTAAGACTAATTACAGGTATGGCTTTTAGCGATTAGAACCGCATAAAGACTAACAGAGCTTTAAGCACTAAAAGCTGCCAAAATATTTCAAAATGTTACAGATTGTCCCTAATAGCAGCTTCGCCAGTTTTGGTCCTAATCGACGGTAAAAATCAGCTTGAGCCGATCCCATATTAGCCATTAGTCGGTACATTTCTTGATGCTCGCGAGTTAATTCACTCACATTAGCTGTCAAAGCTTCAATAGCATGGGCATTAGATTCAACAAGTTTTTTAGTTCTTCGTCACTCATTAGTTACACTCTATTTTTTGCCCAAGTCTCGATAGGCAGGAAAATCGGTATAGCCTTCTTTACCAAACGAATACCAGATATTGACATCGGCAGCTGGATTTAGGGGCCAACCATTGGCAAAACGCTCAACCAAATCAGGATTGCTAATAAATGGTCGCCCAAAAGCAATTAAGTCAGCATTTCCCTCTTTAATTGCTGCTTCAGCTGTTTCCTGCGTATACCCACAGTTACCCATGAGCGGACCTTCAAACACCTCTCGAAATTCAGCCAAAGTCATCGGTTCTCCCAATTCATGAAAGCCAAAATCTAAACCATCGAGCAGATGCAGGTAAGCCAACCCGTAAGCATTTAACTGCTTGGCTACGTAAAGAAAGGTTTCCCGAAAGTCTGGCGAACCCATATCATTGTAAATGCCGTTAGGAGAAAGTCTAACTCCTACTCGATTAGCAGGCCATAAGTTTAGAATTGACTCGATAATTTCAGCCAGAAAACGGTAGCGGTTCTCCAGGCTACCACCATAGCGATCGGTTCGGTGGTTGGTTTTCGACTGAAGGAACTCGTCAATCAAATAACCATTAGCGGCGTGAATCTCTACACCATCAAAGCCAGCGGTTTTGGCTCGCTCAGCAGCCTGACGATAAACCTCGACAACCAGAGGAATCTCTTCTGTTTCTAGAGCTCGCGGTGTTTCGTAGGGTTGTTTGCCCGTAGGAGTATGGATGTAGTCTCCATTGAGCTTAATGGCAGAAGGAGCTACTGGCAGTTGGCCATTTTCCTGAAAACTATTGTGAGAGGCTCGTCCACAGTGCCAAAGCTGCAAGAAAATCGGCGTTCCTTTGGCATGAACTGCATCTACGACCTGCTTCCAGGCTTCGGTTTGTTCGTCTGAGTAAATGCCAGGGGTATTTCTCCATCCATTCGCCTGTGTTGAAATAACGGTAGCCTCTGTAATAATCAAGCCTGCGGAAGCCCTTTGAACGTAATACTCGGCTATTAAGGGATTGGGCATGCGTTGCTCACCCGCCCGCGATCGAGTCATAGGAGCCATTACCACTCGGTTTTTAAGGGGTAAACCTCTTAAGTCAAAAGGGCTAAGTAGTTCTGGTAACGCTGTTTGAGTCGCCATTCACTTATCAACCAATCTCTACGGTGAACATTCTATCTAGAAACGCGTAAGATTGATGATTAGAGCCAAAAACGTTGCACCATTGCTCTGATATAGAGCGAAACTGGAAATTGATAGTATTCCACGACTAGCCATAGTAAACAAGCTAAATGGGACAAAAAGGTTAAAGGTATCCACAAAAGTGGAAACCAAGATAGGGGATCGCCAGGTAGGGGAGGAAATAAGTAGGCACCTAGACCAATTAAACTAGGGGGAATTAAGACAAAAGTAATTCCTAATACCCAGTAGAACCAAACTAACTCTAATTCTTCTCTTCGCCATCCTTTCCAAGTTTGACCATCCCAGCGCCAAGTTAAAGGAAACTGGCTGTCTGCCACCTTGAGCAATTGTTGTTCTAGGTTAGCAGTAAAAATATGACGACAAAAGTTGCAAGCAAAAGCCTCCATTAAAGGTAGAGCTGAAATCTCACCGTGACGGCAGACTGGACAGTTGTAAACGTCACTGTAACTTAAATTTTTGTGCAAATCTTTAGAAATCCTCATCAGCTTGTTAGGTTTGCCGAATTGTCTGGGCACTGTTGCTCTATGTTTTTTATATTTCTAGCAAATTTTTTGAACATCTATCTCTAACTATTGAAAGTTTTTCCAGTTGATTGAGACTTATGCCAAGGAGCAGCAAGAGAGAGGATTTTTCTTTTCCCTTCTCACTTATCCTGCATGGCACTCATCCTTCTGCCCTGGAGCCTTCTTCAAGCTGCCTTTTCATTAATTTTAAATAATTTAGCTATTTATTTATAAAAATTATCTTTAATTTATCTCTACATTTGGAGCTAATTCTTTATTAAATAAGGATTAAGGCGAATTATTAATTTTAAATAGATAAAATTTAATTGAGAATAATTAGCAGCTAATCTAGCTATAAAGACAACAATACCTGTCTCTTATACACA
>JBFRWL010000152.1:0-5004 GCA_051439565.1 Prochloraceae cyanobacterium | reverse complement strand
TACCAAGACAGTGAAGCAGCTATTTGAGGAAGCTTATCCCCACAGCGACAAAAGCACAGCTGAGATAGTGAGCTATTCATACAGCAAAGATAGCGAAACCGCAACGCTAGTTGTCAAGGCTCTTCTCAACGATGGCTTCAATACCCAAACTCAGGTAAAAATAACCATCCCGGTGCAAATTGCCCAGCCCGACTCAGATAAAGACTACAAAATAGCTGCCCTGATGGCCAAGCATATCCAACTCAAGAAAAGCGATGTCATCGGTAATATTCTTTGCCTTGACACCACCCAGTGTAAATTTCAAGGCAACAGCCCCGAACAGTTGCTCAACGCAATAGAAGCGGATAAGTTGGCTATAACTAGAGATTCAGAGGATCCGAGTCAGCCATCTCAGATCGAGGTAGGGACTGTCAAGATGCCGGATGTACCGGATATACCCTCAAAAGCTAAAGTTAATGATTTAGATTTTTTTAATTCAGACAATTTAGGCAACGGGATGCACGGGATTGTTCTGCCACGCCCTGATGATCAAGCTTACAAAGAAGACAAAAACAGTACACCAATATACTACTACGAAGTAAATAATATAGACCAGGCATCTATTCTGGTGCAAGAAGGTGTTCAGGTAAGGCTCTATGTCAAGGGAGACATAAATTTAAAAGGAAGCGATGTGATTGCTGCCTATGTGGAACAAAGCACTCAGAACAACACTTCTAGTAACACCAATAAAAATCAAAATAAAAATAATAAAAAGAACAACAAGAATCAAGACACAAGTAATCAAGGTGGGAAAAACCTGGAACTGAGAGTTCCTGAACCAGGTCAAATTAAGATTTACGGGGTGACTAAGAACGATGCTCAGAAGTTCTTGCTCGGCGGCAACTCCTGCATAATGGCTTTTATCCACGCTCCAAAAGCTCACGTAGGGACTAGCGGAGGTGGAGCTGGTGTTAAGTGCAAAAACATTTTTACTCAGGACTCAGAGCTAGATGCCAAGACGCGAGCCCAAATTAGCGAGTATGAAAAAGCCACCAAGAAATATCCAAATATCTACGGAGTGGTTTGGGCTAACACTTACCAGGAATACGGCAATAATAGCAACGCTAGTGCCTTCTGGGAGCAGCCTGGACTTATAGACCAACTAGGAAGTACTGAGTCCAAATACGTGGAAAATCTAGTTGAGCCGAAAATGTTTCCGCCCAATAGCTGGACTCAAGAGGCTGTCAATTAACATTTCCGGGCTTGCGTCCTACGGACGCTCCTATGAAAAAATAAGGGGACAAACAATGAACAAGAAAAACTTTGAAGAAGGATTCACTTTAGCAGAAGTACTACTGGGTATTTTAACGGTTAGCTTATTTCTAAGCTCCTCCTTACAGCTAATGTTAGCTTCTACTATGATGCGAGTCAAAGCCAATCAGCGCTCCGAAACAACTGATTGGATTAGAGAAGAGATAGAAGGAGTGCGGCTGGTTGCTGCTAATTTAGCATACGATTCCACGCAGCCTGAAAACTGCGGCAACTATGGCAAAGTACTGAGAGAAAAACTGTCTAAGGAGACTGGGAGTGGAACAAAAATTTTTCTCAGTCCCTCAAAAAATTTCGGGGGGCGCGATATCTGGCTCGAGCGCACCATGACTGATAATGGAGATTCTCTAAAGTTAACCTACCGTGCAGTGGAAGAAGATGCTAGCTCGCCAGGTTCTCCAGGCAATAAAGTAATAGCTGATTTCTACACGGAGGTAATTCCATATGCGGTCTTTTCTTGCGAGTAGGATTAAAAGCCAGGGGGGATTTACTCTGCTCGAAGTGCTAGTAGTAGTTGTGGTAGCGAGCATTCTTGCTGCTGTTGCTGTTCCCAACTTCCTCGCCTGGCGAAGTAAAAAACTTATCAATCAAGCGACTAACGAGGCGCGGGGCGCGTTAGTCGAAGCATCGCGCCAAGCGCGACGGCAAAGCAAAAACTGTTCTGTCAATCTAGGGAGTAGCATATCCAGCAGTGATGGCTGTTTGCTGAGCGAGCGCAACTTACCAACTAGTGTGGAGCTAGCCACTAACATAACTGGGACCAAACTAGACTTCTCCTTTAATGGGAAGCTCTCTAAAGGGGGAATAATAGTCTTTTACGATCGAGACATTGGCTACAAAAAATGTTTAGTAATTTCTGAGCCGCTAGCGATTGTTCGAGAAGGCCAGTATACTGGCTCCATTTCATCGATCAAAGAAAGCAACTGCCAAAGTAATTAAGGAGACAACAGATGAAGAGGATAAAAAAGAGCAACGCTGGCTTTACTCTTGTAGAGTTAATGGTCACCACAGTATTAACTGGATTTTTGGTCAGTGCAGCAGGTTTCGGTGTGGTACAAATGATGCAAGTTGATAGAAAGTCTAGCAATTTGACGGAAGGACGGGTCGAACTCAACCAAGCTAAAGATTATATTGCTGAGGAAATTCGCGCTAGTACTAAAATTGACTATAAAGATAAAGTTAACCTTGAAGAATACGACTTGCCTAGCGACGGACAGCCAGTCATCGGGCTCAACAACGGGAAAATAATTTACTACCAACGCCCGCAGCAATCAGGCTCTATTTGGCAAGGACCTAACGTTCTCTGGCGCTGGGATGGTGAAAAAGCTAGCGTAATGATTGACCAGTTAGACTCTGTAACAGCTCAAGCTTGTAATCAGGCTCAGCCGAGTCTCTGTGCAGAAGTTAGTCTAAAGCGAGATAAGGTTGAGATTACTACCTCAGCAGTAATTCGGGTAACCTCGACATTGGATTCAGAAGACGATAATGATGATGATTTGTTGGAAGAAGAAGATTGATAATTAGGGCTTGCTGCGCAAGCCCTATATTAATGGCGGTGTCGATAACCAAGCAGACGGTTTCTGGAAGCTGCATGAAGTTTGATTCAATCCAAAAAGACATTCTAAGCTAGAGATGCAAATGTTTTTTTGACATCCTCTGACGGGGCTTGAAACCCAAATTTATGGTCAAAAATCTTTACAAAAACGCTTCTCCCGATACAAACGCAATGCGTATTTTCCTGCTGAGGTCGATCGCATTTGTTCGATCTCTGCTACCATCTCGTCGGGAAATCCCCTAATTTGAGAAAAGATGACTGGATGATTTTGAGGACGGATAATTGGCGCAGATAAAGCGGCAAATGTCAAGTCGGCGGCAGTAAAATTATCTCCGACTAGATATTTATTACCCCTTTTTAGTCGCTGTTGAACTGTTTCAAATATCTGTTTAATAATTTCTAGGGAACTGGCTGCGCCTTCTGCTGTAATGTTATATCCATTTCTGATTCGATCGCTTACCTTGTTTAGCAATAGCTTTAATGCTATTTTTTCTAGCCAAGGTACTCCTCTTGACCATACATTTTGAACTAACTCAAGGTTATCTAGTGTGTAATAATAAGCCCAACAGCGTGTAGATACGCCAAGTTGTCGATCGAATAATTCTTCTAATTGTTCTACTTCTGTGCGCATATTTGGCTCTGTTGGGTAAAGTTTTCCTGGCTTTTTACTGTCTAGATAATGCAAGATATCTGTGGAATCTGTATAAGCACTCTTGGAAGTAACTAAAACTGGAACGCTACTTCCACCCTGACGACGAGTATAAAAGCTATGAAATGGTGGTGCGTGACTCTCTTCTACGTATTCAATATTGAGCCAGTCTAGCGCCCAGCGTACTTTCTCGCAATAGTGGCTGACAGCTATGGTGATTAAACGGGTTTTTGCGTTCATAAGTTGTACTCGTTTAGTTACAGACCGTTCGGTCTTTTTAGTGACAAAAAAAATTAAAGCTGGTTTTGGAGGTATTCTTGCAGGTGTTTGACTGCTATTTTTAGGTGTATTGGGTCTCGATAGAGTTTGCTCATCATGATCGCTCCTTCTATAGTTGAGATGACGATCGTTGCTACTTTGTCGGGTTCGACTTTAGAGTTGATTTCCCCTTTGGCTATACCTTTTTCTACAAGGCGAGAAATGAGACTGCGCCAGGAATTCATTGCTTGTAGAACGCGATCGCGCAAAGCTGAATGAATATCGTCACTCTCGATCGCTGCATTCAGTATTGGACAGCCACCCACAATAGGAGGATCTTCAACGTAACTGAGGTAAGTAGAGACTACGGCTATTAGTCTTTCTTTAGCACTCCCTTTTGTGCGCAAACTATCCTGAAGACGTTGACTTACACATTGAAAAGCGTAATCAAATGCAAATAATGTTAACTCCTCCTTACTCTTGAAGTGGTTGTATATCCCTCCTTTTTTTAAGCCAGTCGCCCGCATAATGTCCGAAATAGACGCACCAGAGTAGCCTTTGGTATTAAATAACTCGGCTGCTTGTTGGACGATTTTATCCCTGGTTTCTTGGGCTTTAGACATCGAGGGAGATTTTTAAGACCTTTCGGTCTTTACATATACTATATCTTGAAAGAGAATGTCAAGTCGCTAGACTTAATCAGCCTTTTGAATTTTGAATTCCCCAAAAGGGTCAATCAGAGGGGAAATCCAATTGGTTTAATAAAGTTTCTATTCCCTGACTATCTAAAGGTCTATAAAATAAGTATCCTTGAGCAGATTCACAACCCAACTCTTTTAAGTATAATTTTTGCTGTTGAGTTTCCACTCCTTCTGCTACTACATCCATTCCTAAATCATGAGCTAAGGTAATAATGGTTTTTACTAGCTCTAACTTTTCTAGATTTACAAAAGATCGATCGATTTTAATTGTATCAAGAGAAAATTGATGCAAGTAACTTAGAGAACTATAGCCAGTCCCAAAATCATCGAGGCTTAAGCGAATATTTCGCCCTCTGATTTGCGCTAAAGTTTCTCTGGCTACCTCAGTGTTATCTATCAAGACACTTTCTGTTAATTCAAATTTAAGATGCCGGGGATTTATCCTTGTACTTGCCAAGATTTTGTCAATTTTGTCTAATATATCCGGTTGATAAATCTGTTTGGCTGATAGATTTACACTTAGGGTTATAGGG
>JBFRWL010000151.1:0-4187 GCA_051439565.1 Prochloraceae cyanobacterium | reverse complement strand
GTTTTGGGCTGCTGCGTCTCTCCGTTCGGTTGGCGGTTTGACTCGCAGTGCCGGGTTAATAGCCATCAATCCTCGCTCGACGGCAATTTCAAATATTCGACGGACTACTGTTAATTTTAAGGCAATAGTTGCTACCTTAAAACCTTTTTCTGACAAAAAGTAGCGATATTCTTTTACTTGCTCTTCTGTAACCGCAGCAACTTCTAATCCCTTGCTTTTACACCAATCTACGAATAACTTAAATTGTTGAGAGTAAGTTTTGACCGTATCAGAAGACGCTCGACCTTTGGCTATTTCCTCATTCAGGATCTGACCGAACGGACGAGGTAGGGCGAGAAATTTGTTGTTGTCGGCAAGAGCAACAGCAGTCATGGTTTCATTAAGGTGGGATAAGTCAAATTATCTGACATTAACCAGGAACAAGTAAAGAGCAAGCCCCAGTAACTCTGTGTTTGGCAACTCAGTTAAGTTTTCCTTATCAGTCTGGAGCGGACTAAACCGCGCTGTAGTATCATTGCCGCCTCCAACTGGGTATAAATTTTACTTATCTATTGCATGTTTTAGGCAACTTAGTTTAATTGCTGATACTGCTGGCTAGTTTTCCCCCTTATAGCAGCGAGTAACTAAGAAGCCTTGTGATAAATCCACTCCAGATGCAAATACTCTTGCAACAATGCCAGTAACTTTTCTTCGTCAATAGGTTTGCTGATATAGGCTTCACATTCGAGATACTGTCTCATTTCCTCGGTTATGGAGCTAGCTGAGACAACAATGATGGGGATATTTCTTAGTTCGGGCCTTTGGTGTAGTTCTTTTGACGATGTAAAGCCAGTTTTGACGGGCATAAATAAATCGAGTAAAATCAGGTCCGGTCGGATAGAAAAAGCCATTGACAACATCTGCTCACCATTGGTGGCAGTTTCTACCTCAAAGCCTATTGGTTTAAGTATTTTGACCAACAGCTCGCGATTTTCTTCTTTATCATCCACTACTAGCAGCTTGCGTCGCTTTCCTTTGTAACCCAATAATTCACCTGGTCTATCCTCTTCTGCCTCTAGAATTACTTCTACTACAGGAAAGACAACATCAAACCAGAAGGTAGAACCAGCTCCCAATTTACTTTTAACCCTAAGCTCGCCTCCCATTAGTTCAACCAGTTGCTGCGAGAGCGACAAGCCTAAACCAGTACCCGCCGCTCTCGATTGAATATCGCCCACTTGTTCAAAGGGTTGAAAGATTTTCTCTAACTCTTGAGGACTCATCCCCATACCTGTATCCCTAACCTCAAAGCGGAGCTTTTGTTGCACTAAGGAGCTAGTAGTAGCTCCCGTAATTGTTTCCATCAAGCTAATTTTCAAAGTCACCTCACCTTCAGAGGTAAATTTAATCCCATTGCTTAAAAGATTAATCAGTACTTGTCGCAGTCTTTTTTCATCTGCTTCAATGCCAGTAGGCAAGTCGTTCTCAGTTTCGTACTTCAGTTCCAGCCCTTTTTCTTGCGACCACATCCGAACAAGATCTAATATTCCATCCAAGAAACTGGGCAAGTGCAAGTTAGTTGGGTAAAGTTCTATCTTGCCAGCTTTAGTTTTGGAGAAATCTAAAATATCGTTAATTAAGGTTAACAGATGGGTGCCGCTGTACTGAACGATGCTTAAATTCTTGAGTTGGCTTGGATTTAAGTTAGTATCTCGCTGTAGGATTCTCGCATAGCCTAAAATGCTATTGAGGGGAGTGCGCAGTTCGTGACTAATATTGGCAAGAAATCTATCTTTAGCTTGGTTAGCAGCTTCAGCAATTTCTTTGGCTTTTTTTAGTTGAACGTTGCGTTTCTCAGTAGCTTCCTTGGCTTTTTTTAGTTGGGCAGTGCGAGCGGCGACTCTTTTTTCTAGCTCTTGATTGACTCTTTCTAAAGCGGTAAAAGACTTCTGTAGCTTTTGAGCCATTTGTTGCAGAGCTTCTCTTTGCGCTCTCAGACAAGCCATAAAGCCTCCAACGAGAATAATTACAGTTACTACGCCGATGGTATAAGCTAAAGCCGTATTTTGTATCTTTAAAGCCGACAAGGGGCTGTCTTTTGTGGAAAAAACGCTTACTGCAGCCATGCCAATATAGTGCATGCCACTAATTGCGGTTCCCATCAAAAAACTGCCTCCTATTTTGAGTTCTTCTCGAGCGAGGCGACCTTTGACGTAGTTAGCCGTTCCTAGGGCCAGAGTCGATAAAATCACGGCAAAAACTACGGATAAAGCGATTATGAAGAAGTTATATTGCACTTTTGCCTGAACTCGCATGGCAGCCATGCCAATATAGTGCATGGTACCGATCCCAGATCCCATCAAAGCACCAGCCCAGACTAGAGAAGCCAGATTTAAGAATCCTCGATGAAGATAATAAAATGCTATGCTCGAAGCTATTAATGCTGCAATCCAAGAAATTATGACCGTGGTTAGATCGTAAGAGATTGGTACGGGAATACTGTAGGCTAGCATGCCGACAAAGTGCATCGACCAAATGCCAGTCCCCATAGTCAAAGAACTACCTATGAGCCAACTGAGCTTGATTTTTCCTCGAGCAGTGATTCTTTCTGTTAGTTCTAGTGCGGTATAGGAAGCTAGAACAGCAATAAATACTGAAAAAAGAACTAAGGGTACATGATAGCTACTTGTTAATTCCATAACTGATAAGTCTATTTAAACTTTTGTATTTAAGATCCGATCGGGATATTCCTCACCCCCTTTCATTTTTCCTAATAGGAGGAAAGGAACGAGAGGGTGAGGATGAGAGTAAGGCAACTAATTTTTCGATTTCTGTCTCTAAAGACTTGCTCTAGTCTCTTAGCACCTTAGCCATAGACGTCTGCATTTTTTCGGCATAGTCTTTGAGTAGTTTATCTTCTCTATCGCTTAACCAAGTGCCTTTTCAAGAATTACCATTTTTATGAAAGGGACAACCTTTGGTCAAATTTGTTAAGAAGGAACTGTTGTCAAAAAAGTGTTCCATCGAGGTGATTTTGAGGTCTTCTGTGACTTCGGCGATCGACACTCCGCATATTTCTATGGTTTCTCCTGTGGGAGCGTATTCTTTGTACGCTCCGCTAAAAGTTCCCCAGTGTCGCCATTTAAAGATAACTTTTGGCGGTCCAGATAAAACCTCACTCACCTCCCATAAAAACCCATCGGGGAAAGCCTTGTGAAAAAGCTCTGCCGAAGATTCAAAGGTTTCTTCTTGGGAATTATAATGTTCGTTTGGCTCGATAAACAGATTATAAGTTCCCTGCTCGACAACATCCTGGGCAGTGTATGCTTTCTTGCCGTTGGTGCTAATCTTAAATTTATCGGCAACCACAGACAACCACTGTTGGGGATTAGTTTTATAAGATACTTCCATCTCAAAGGTTCTGACTAAGTTTTGCACGAGTGCTTCTAAAGAACCTTCTGGATGATTGTATTTTCTTCCCTTAGCAAAAGACTCTTTTTGACGAGAATAATCAGGAGGTACTTGCTCTCGCCACTCTGCATTAGTTGAACTTGAGATAACTGTGTCTCTGTCTTGTACCCAGAGAGGTAAGTCTTTAGACTGTAACTCGCTCATCTTTGTTCTCTTGTAGTAATTATTGAAAATTCTAAGATAGTGTTTATAAAATAAATATTAACTGTTTATCAAATAAATATGAAGAAGTTTTTTAACTCCTATCTAAAAGTCGCAACATCAAAACGATTATTATAGCGTAAATCATCGCCTCACTGATTTCTAGGAACCTCAGATTTTGCACCAAGTTAAAATTAATCGGTGTTTTAAGGTACAGGGCAGATGCCCGATAAGCGGAAGAGTTGATTGATTTTACTTGTGTCAAATTTTACTCTTCATTTTTTCAGAAATATGCTATGATTAAATGCTATTTAAATTTAGTAAAATCATTTACTTTTATAGATTAATGGCGATCGGTTTTGCCCCTACTTGTTTTAAGTAGGTGAGCAAAATTATTTGTAAAAAAATGGACAATCTTTCACATCGATCGGAAAGTCCGAAAAGTAATCGTAGAGGGGGGCGCAGCCTCTTTGAGTCTGAGCCAAAGATTGTCCATTTTTTTTGCTTAGGTACTTACCTGGTATCTGTGACAGAAAGGGGTTATTAGGCTATGAATGAATGGTTTTAATTGGTGTTCTTTTATAGCTGTATATTTC
>JBFRWL010000150.1:0-8377 GCA_051439565.1 Prochloraceae cyanobacterium | reverse complement strand
AAGTTTTACTGGGGAAAGCCTATGTTTTGGTCTAATTCTTACTGTGCTATTTCTTGTGGTGGCGCTAGTTTGGAAGTATTGAACAAGTATATCCAAACCCAGGATAAGCCAAAAACCTAGCGGTCGCTCTCATCCCCTACCTGCGCTGCGCTTGGTGGGGGACTTCCCGCGACCATGTTAAATTTTGAATTTAGAAACAGAGAGGGAGAGAGAATAAATTATACAGTTTACTCGATCCGAAAAAGGTAAAATTTGCATTTTTAGGATGCTCCCGATTGCGGAAATTGGCTGAAGGTGATGTATTAAATTAGAGTAACACTCAATTTTTAGCCTGACTCAGTTACTAATCTATCAACCATTAAATCAATAACTGCTAAAAATCATGAAAATTGTTAATAATGTTACAGAATTGATTGGTCGTACTCCTCTAGTTAGATTAAATTCTATTCCCCAATCAGAAGGTTGTGTTGCCGATATTCTCGTAAAACTAGAGGGACTGAATCCTGCTGCTTCAGTTAAAGACCGCATTGCGGTAAATATGATTAATACAGCAGAGCGAAAAGGACTAATTAGTCCGGATCAAACGACTTTAGTAGAACCAACCTCTGGAAATACAGGTATTGGTCTGGCAATGGTTGCCGCTGCTAAAGGATACAAGCTGATTTTGACCATGCCAGAGACCATGAGTCTGGAGCGCCGATCGATGCTCCGGGCTTACGGTGCTCAGTTAGAATTAACGCCAGGTGTAGAAGGAATGACTGGCGCTATCCGTCGGGCGCAAGAGATTTTGGCAACAGTGGACAATGTTTATATGTTGCAACAATTTAACAACCCAGCTAATCCAGAAATGCATAGGCTGACCACTGCTGAAGAAATTTGGTCAGACACTGACGGACAAGTAGATATTTTAGTTGCCGGAGTCGGCACAGGTGGTACGATTACTGGAATAGCTGAGGTAATCAAACAACGCAAGCCTTCCTTTAAGGCGATCGCTGTAGAGCCTTCTAACAGCCCTATTTTATCCGGTGGCAATCCCGGTCCTCATAAAATACAGGGGATTGGTGCTGGTTTTATCCCCCAAGTACTCAAAGTTGAGCTGATTGATGAGGTCATAACTGTTAGCGATCGAGACGCAATGTCCTACGGTCGTCGTATAGCTCGTGAAGAAGGACTGCTATCGGGAATTTCGACCGGGGCTGCTCTGTGCGCTGCGATCCAATTAGCCAAACGCCAAGAAAATGAAGGTAAGATGATTGTAATGATTCAGCCGAGTTTCGGGGAGCGCTATCTAAGTACGCCGATGTTTCAAGATCCAGAGCTAACCAGAGAAGCAATTTTAACTTAAAGTTAAATGTTACAGGTCAATCACTACCAAATCCTGGAAGTTAGCCATAAAGCGACCCACCAAGAAATTAAACAAGCTTATCGACGTTTAGTTAAACGCTTTCATCCAGATAGTGGGTCTCAGACAGCCGATCGAGAAAAGATCGTAGAAGTTAATGCTGCTTACGAAGTACTTGGCGATCCTCAATTGCGTCGCTCTTACGACCTACAGCTAACCTCCCAGGATTTATATCGTTCTACAATTAAGCGGCAACAGAGAACTGCTGATGCTCAAAATCAATATCAGCGCAGCCGACAAAAAGTAAAAGAGGAAGAAGCTCATCAGAGGCAATGGCTTAAAGAAGTCTATATCCCTATTAACCGGATTTTGTTTCTGATTCTCGATCCTCTAGAAGATCGCATTGAAGAGCTTTCTGCCGATCCTTTTGACGATCGATTAATGGCAGCTTTTGAGAATTATCTAGAAAATTGTCGCAACTATCTCGATCGCGCTCAACAAACTTTGGCTTCTCAGCCTAACCCAACTAAGTTGGCTGCTATTGCCGCTCCTTTCTACCACTGTATCAATCAAATTAGTGACGGACTCGACGAGCTCCAATGGTTTACTCTTAACTACAACGAGCGCTATTTACACACCGGTCAAGAACTATTTAGAATTGCCCGAGGTTTGCACAGCCAAGCCAGAGAAGTTGCTAGTCTCTTTATTTGAGCTAATTTGACCTTTTTTTGCCTTAATAATTTTGAATTTTGAATTGTCGCTTAGCGACTTGACTTCGATCTCTGCTCAATTTAGTTTATCCTGGAAGAGGTTTTAGTTTACTTAACTTTACAAGCTTTCCCGAACTGCACAACTTATGCATTGCATTATTAATCGTCGGGCTCAGTTTTCAGCGAGTCATCGCTACTGGTTGCCAGAACTCGATCGAGCAGAAAATCAAAGGCGTTTTGGTCCTTGCAGTTACTTCCCCGGACACGGACATAATTATGTTCTCTATGTTTCTCTAGCTGGCGAACTAGACCAATATGGCATGGTGGAGAACTTGTCCTACGTCAAGCAAGTAATTAAACGGGAAGTCACCAGCCAATTAGACTATGGTTATCTCAACGAGATCTGGCCGGAATTCGAACAAGCCTTACCTACTACAGAAAATATTGCTAGGGTAATTTGGCAAAGACTGGTTCCTTACTTACCGCTAGTAAATATTCAATTATTTGAACATCCTGAACTTTGGGCTGATTATCAAGGAAACGATATGGAAGCAACTCTAACTATTAAGACTCATTTTAGTGCAGCTCATCGATTGGCATTGCCAGAGTTGAGCGAGGAAAAAAATCATGAAATTTACGGTAAATGCGCTCGACCTCACGGTCACGGACATAATTATCATCTAGAAGTCACGGTCAGAGGGGAAATTGAGCCGCGCACGGGAATGCTAGTCGATCTAGGTGCTTTACAAAAAATTATAGATGAGCTTGTCGTCGAACCTTTAGATCACACCTTTCTCAACAAAGATATTTCCTACTTTGCCAAAGTAGTACCGACAGCTGAAAACATCGCTATTTACATTGCCAAGCTCCTGCAACAACCTATTCAAGAGCTGGGTGCTGAACTGGATAAAGTTAAATTAATTGAAAGTCCAAATAATTCCTGCGAAATTTACTGCCGCCAATTAACTCCAGACTCTCAGAAGCCTTCTGACAAAGAACCTGCTTTAGTTTCTCCTTAACACTGAGTCTTCCCATAGAAAACCTTAGTTGAGATTGTTGTAAGCTTCAATCTAGAAATGTCACAAACTGTTAACATCAGTTTTAATCAACCTCTCAAGTAATTGGAAGTCTTTGATAATATGGGCAAAAGCTAGTCAGTCTGCTCAGCAATAAAATTTCCCATCTTAAGATAAGGATAGGTTAAATATGGAATCTGAATTTCAAAACGTTGAGACTAAAGTTGGACAGGTAGAACAGCCTTCCAGTTTAAATACCGAGCCGGCTGGTGGGATAGTACCTTCTAAGCCATTATCCACAGACCAGGCAGAATTGCAAGAATCAGTAACACAAATTAAACAGTTCTTGCTATCTACATTACCCAATTTAATTAGTGAAAACCAACAGTTACTTAGCCTCTCTGGACTAATTCTTATCGGCGTTATCTTCACCTACTTAACCGTAGCGCTTCTGGATGCAATCAACCACATACCAGTGGTTGCACCATTATTAGAATTAGTCGGACTGGGTTATTCGCTCTGGTTTGCTTGGCGTTATCTTCGATTTGCATCAACTCGCAAAGAATTAGCGGCTGAGTTTGAATCTCTCAAACAAGATATCCTAGGTGAAAATTCTTAGGATAGATAAAAATAAAAAATATCCCTTAAAATCCTCCGTCTCTCAGTATTCGGAGGATTCTTTTTCTCCATACATTATTACTCTCCGTTTTATTGTCTTTGAATACACCTCTAACTCTCAAAGGCGATCGCACCCTTCCTAATCTGCATCACCTAATAGGCATAACATTAATATTCCCAGCTTCAAGGAATAATTGAAAACAGTCCATACCATTGATGTGAGAGGTTGCCTAATGGAACAAGATAAATAAGGGGAAAATTTTCCCCCTAAAAGCCGATTCGTAAATAAAAAATTAATACTAATTCTTGAAAATAACGAGAGACTTACCCGAAATCATTTTTCAGCTAGTAATTTTAACTGTTTGTTGATTTTTATCTGAATTTCCTGTAAAGCATTTAGAGGATTTAAGGGATGAGGATTGATGCGACTGCGAACGTTAATTTGCCTTAATTTCCGTTCTAATTGTTGAGCGTATCGTAAAGCTTCCTGTCCCATCTCTTCCATTTGCCGTTGTTGGTAAAATTCTAACGCCTTGCCCCGCAATACTTGAAGGGTTGCTTCTTCTCCATACTGGCCAGGACTAAGCCGCAAACAGAGTAACAGACGCTCTTGCTTGTAGAAGCGCTCCATTTCAAACTTTTTGGTTTTAACCACTGGAGTTGGTGGTAATTTAGCTAGTCTTTTTAACTGCTCGATTATAGTTTGATAATATGGGGCAGTCACTTTATCTATAGACAAGCATAAAACACCGCTACGAGTACAAACAATACGACCGATATGTTGATATTGTTTTAAATGAAGCCGTCCAATTCCTCCCTCAAGCGCTCTATCGAGTAACTCTTGCCATAGCTGCTGAGGAGTGATGTTGTTAAGAGATGCTAGTTGTTGTGAAATATCGTTAGTCTTTAATTGCTGTGCCTGTTCGTGTGAAGTAGTATCTAGGGATGGCTGAGTATGTTGGCTAGATTTTGGCTCGGGGGCAGTTGATTGTTCTGGCTCGTCTACGATTAAAGTCGAACGCTCGCTAACTGAAGGTTGAGTTGGTTTTGATGAATTTGGAGAGCGATCGCCTGCTTCTTTATTGATCTCGTTCGGCTCGTTTACAATCAAAGTAGAGCGCTCGCTAGCTGGAGGTTGAGTTGGTCTTGAGGTTTTTTGAGGGCGATCGATCCTTTCTTTGTGTATTTCTTGTGGCTCGTCTATAACCAAAGTGGAGCGATCGCTAAATTTTTTTGATTTTTTAGTCTGACTATCTGTGGGCTGGTGATTGGTTTGGCTTTCTTTTTTTTCTACATCAGATTGATTTTGGCTGTTTTGTTCGGAAGCGCCATTAGCTTTTAGGTAAGCTGCAATGATCGCCTGATAGGTTTTAGCCTCAATTGGCAAGATTTTGAGAGCATAATTGCGGGAAGCGAGAATGGGGTGAATATAATCGAGTGCCGACTTATCTTGTTGATTTACCATTCCCAAAGTCAGACAATTTTTGACTAGAACTAGAGGCACAATTTTATAACTTATGCAAGATTCCAAAGGCACAAGCGATTTAACCAGCCAAAAGATTGACTTGAGATTAATCTGCGAACAATTGGAAGTGCTTGTATAAGCAGATATTTGTTCAGAGGTATGAGAATGGCGACGAGATTGGCTGGGTAAAGACATGATCGAGTCAGAGGATAACCTCTGCTGCTGGTCAAATAATAGCTCTTGAGTTAATGATTAACTACTGATTAATTATAGCTGATTGTAGCAGTTCGTAACTCTTGAGCAGCGGAGTATATTGTTGTCCACTCTCCCACAATCTGATTCATCTTCCAATTTAATTTTTGACAGATGTCTTGTGGAGGTTCCCCTGCCTTTAAATTAGTAATTAACTGTCTTTGAATTGGTGTCAAACTCTGCCAATATATCTTCCATTGCTTAGGGGTTAGTCCAAGATTGTGCTCCTGCAAAGAAATTTCTAACCATTGGGCGACTAATTCTGGTTGTTTTTTAACAGTAAAAACTCGAAGTGCATGATAGCTAACCTTTTCTCGCAGTCGATATATTTTCTTGATAGGTAAATTTAAAATGTTGGCGATCTCATCGGGAGAATGACCTTGAAGATAAAGCTTGAGCCATTTAACAGCTAGTGGACTTACATTTTCTGCCAAATATAGCTCAAATTCTTGCTGAACTTTAATTCTTAGTGCTTGTTGTTCTTGCCAATTTTGGCTGGCTTTGTACTCACAGACCGCTTTATTGTCCAGTAAACTTAGTGGCAAGTCCCTCTCATCAGCAATCACCTCCTCAGAAATCAAGCGCAAATTCTTGTCTTTGGGGACTTGAGTCATCCCTCCCCGTGCTTGACGGCGCATAAAATTGATTAGTCTATACAATAGCAAAGGTTGATTGCGAATCGGTCGCAGAGAATATTCCTCGATGCTTGCTAGCAATAAATCGTTGCGTAAGGCAAGACTTTGAGTACATTGAGCAATCCAGGCAATTTGTCCTTGGATGTAGCGATCGCTATTTAACATTTCTTGAATTACTTCTTGAAGTACCTCGGCGATACTTCTTTGCCTTTCTCGGCTCATCTCTATCCAGCTGCGGAGCTTTTGGCGTAAAACTATTGGGGAAGCTAAGCGATCGATCAGGTGGCGATAAGCTTGAGTTGGGCTAACTCCTAAATAACGTTTTGCCAAAATTCGGTAACGGTAGTCCATCGCTTGCTTGACGATAGCTAATTCTTCAGGAGTTAACTGTTCTAAGCGGCTGCGATCTTCACCTAGTAACCAGTTAATTATACTTTCTCGATCTTTTTGTTTTGTTTTCGAATAATCTTGAGACAAACGAGAACGCCAGCATTCTTCTAACTCGACAGCTACTTTCATTTGATAATTACTATTCTTTAATACCTGCTTGACAGTTTGCATAAACATCTCCTTTTGGCGTTCTAACTTCCCCTGTTTAATCCCAACTACATGCACAACTTAAGATTTGAAGTTGTTAAATTCCACTGACAATCTCCTGTTGTTTTTTTGGCAGGATGTTGTTTTTTGTAAAAGTTTGAAATCACCTCTAAATCCATGGTCGTTTTTATCATTTTGATCCCTTAAATATTCACAAGAAAAAATTAAGCGGAAACCCGTGGTTTTCCTTTATCTTTAATCTCAACATTAATCCTACCTATTTTCTCCTTTATTGTTTAGAGCATTCGCTCATAAAAAAGTAATAAAAAAACTCATAAAAACCTTATATAAACCTCATACAAATCTTATATAAGAGGTATTGACACTCATAAAAATGATATTTCCAACCTAAACTTGTTCATCCGCTCTGCTTATCCTGTAATGGAGATATGGCAGAAGGCAATTTACAACTGCTGTGGCGTTGCTGTTTGCTAAAATTCCCTTTGACGTATTCCCGTAGAAGAATATTTGTAGATTTATGGCAAATCAATCTCCCATTCCAGTAGTTGTTAACGGTGCGGCGGGAAAAATGGGTCGCGAGGTAATCAAAGCAGTTTCCCAAGCTGAAGACATGGTCTTGATAGGTGCAGTTGACCGCAACCCCGAATACATCGGTCAAGATGCGGGGGAAGTAGCAGGATACGAACCAGTAGAAGTGCCAATTATCAACGACCTGCAAGGAATTTTAGTTCTAGCTACCCAGGAAAAAGTACAAGGGGTGATGGTGGATTTTACTCACCCAGATAGCGTTTACGAGAACGTGCGCACGGCGATCGCCTATGGAGTTCGCCCCGTAGTTGGTACTACTGGACTCAGTCAAGAACAAATTCAAGACCTGGCAGACTTTGCCGAGAAAGCCAGTACTGGTGCTTTGCTCGTTCCCAACTTTTCCATTGGTATGGTTTTGCTACAGCAAGCTGCCACTGTCGCGTCCCAATACTTCGACCACGTAGAAATAATTGAACTGCACCACAACCAAAAAGCTGATGCCCCCAGCGGTACTGCGATTAAAACCGCCGAAATGCTATCTGAATTAGGCAAAACCTATAATCCCTCAGCAGTGGAAGAAACTGAACAACTTGTCAGTGCTAGAGGGGCTCTAACAAAGGAAAATATTCGCATTCACAGCGTTCGTCTGCCTGGTTTAATTGCTCACCAAGAAGTAATTTTCGGTGCCTCAGGTCAAATCTATACCCTTCGCCACGATACGAGCGATCGCTCTTCCTTTATGCCTGGGGTTCTCCTTGCCATTCGCCAAGTTACTCAACTCAAATCTCTAGTTTATGGTTTAGAAAAGATACTATAAGCCAAATTTAATAACAAAATTCATGCTAGTACCTCTGACCCGCGAGAAATTTGAACAAATGATCCCGTCGATCGCCACTGGTCCTCAGTACGCTTATTATTGGGGAAAATTTCCGGACTTGTTGAGGCGGATCCTCATTTCTGTAGTTGGTATTATCGTTGTCTTATTCCTGCGAATATTGCTGGGTAGAGGAGCGAGTGCCTTAATGTTACTGCTGGGAATTATTGTCGGGCTTTACTGGCTTTGGGGTCCTGTTTACTGGGCAAGTTTGCGCAATAATTCTTACCGTCGCTTTCGCTACAGCGGTTTTTGGCGAGGTCGAGTGTTAGATGTTTTTGTTACTGAAGAGTTAGTTGGTGAAGAACAAACCGTGAACGAACGTGGCGAATTAGTCATTGTTGAAAATAGGGAGCGACGCATTAACCTAGAAGTTGGC
>JBFRWL010000149.1:0-6126 GCA_051439565.1 Prochloraceae cyanobacterium | reverse complement strand
GCTACAAAGAGCAGCAGCATGGGCTAGCACTAGCAAGCCTAACACGTTCACTCGGCCCTCTAGAGCCCCTGTAGTGGCTCCCAGGGGGACAAAAGAGGTAAAGCCCATTTCTCTTTCTTCAAGACGTTTGAGGAAGACCAGAAAAGGAGTAAAGCTTCTCGCCTGGAAGGAGCAGTTGGAAGCTGAACTTGCTCAAGGTTGGGGTGGGCCAGGGGAGACCAATCACCTTCTTAAGCAGATTGCTACTTACGGGAGAGTTTTTAAAGGACTAGCAGGAGCTGAGTTAGTAGATTTTATTATCAATACCGCCGAGAATACATCAGGCTTTTACGAGCATTCAAGCCACACAAAGGAGATTGGCCTTAGAGCTAAAGACTGGGCTATTGCGGTTGAGCGATACTATCGTCCGATAAGAAAAGGAAGGAAATCTGCATCCCGTATCAGCTTCTAGCTGAACCTAATCAATGTATATCAAGAAAAGAATAGGCCAATTAAAAATAGGAGAAAAAATCCAGCAAGTCCAAATTTGATTATGGCACAGAGAAATCCTCTAAAACTCCATCCTAATTTGACTCT
Source organism: Prochloraceae cyanobacterium (assembly GCA_051439565.1). Taxonomy (GTDB): domain Bacteria; phylum Cyanobacteriota; class Cyanobacteriia; order Cyanobacteriales; family JBFRWL01; genus JBFRWL01. The sequence continues at coordinate 5,550 of JBFRWL010000149.1, read as the reverse complement.
ACGCAAATGTTTTTCTACCTTATTACAATCATCAAAGTACTGTCTTTTACGTTTCAGGCGGTTTTCTCCTTTGTTGTGAGCGAGTCTATTTCGTTCATGAATAATCCGATTAAGTCTCTCACATATATCATCGGGAAATAAATGAGGATAGTTATTTATTGCATAATTAGCTCTTTGTCCTAATCCACCACCTTTGGCAGCGAATTTATGCTTTAATAAATGTTCTATGTTCTTAGCTCGTCTAAGAGCTGGTCCCATATCTCCACTTATAAGGCTAGAAAAGAAGTAAAACATAACTCTAGTAAGCGCATTTAAACGATATAAGTATTAAGATATTCGGGCAATTTACACTATTTCTGTCACCATTAATACCGTTGGGCGAGTGTTAGGATTGATTTCTTAACTTCTTGGCGAAACGACTCAGGGGCTTTGACAATTACTTTTTCGCGAAAACCTAATATCCATCTTAAAAGCTCTACATCATAGAAAGACCAGCGTGGTAGCTCAATTTGAACTCGGTGTGGGTATTCAGCATCCCCAGTAGGTGGAAGCTCAAATAGGTTACGTTCCGACTTAACCTGAAAGCTTTCTTGCAAAGGTTTTGAGAACTTCATCTTAGCAAAACGCTCAGTTCCTTCACTGATGAAGCTAAACGCTTCGTCGTTTGCCCACAGTTCTAGAATCTCTACAAACTCATGCTGTTGTTCCTCTAAGAGAAAACCAGTTTGCTCTTGTGGCGTGTTACCTAAAAACAGACCTGCACTTGCTCCAAAGAGGCGCCTTAAGCGGCCAAAGGCATCTTGCTGGGCTTCCCGAGAGCGACGCTTTCCTGCTTCTCCTACCCAGACAAGGCGGTCGAGACGTACAAACCTTAACAATCCATCTTTCTTTCCTCCAACTACCTCAACACCTAAGTACCAAGCGATTTGAAAAAAGACTAACTGCAAAGGATACACATAAAGCAAGCCCTCCTGGTCATAGGAGTGTTTACCTTGATGTTTAAGTCGATCTAGTTCGAGAAGCTCTCCGTATTCTATTGCAGTTTCCACCTTGGTTAAGTTCCGCAGAAGGCTTTTTTCGTGCTGATAGCGTGGGCTCACAATTGAGCGATTACCGATAATGCGCGTGGGGTAGGGGACTGTATTTTTTAGTAACTTGCTTTCTTCAAGACGTTGCTCAAAAGTTTGATAAGTAGCTAGTGCGATGGGGTCGTCACTAAAGTGCGGATACTGCTCTCTTAGCAGATTAAACACGGGATTAAGATCATCAGGGGAGAGAATACTCGTACCGATATAATAGCCTTTTCTCATTGTAAACTGTGGCAGAAGTTTATAAGGCTTGAGCACCATTTGAAAATCCCGACGGATATTGTCATAGGCAGCTTTGTTTTGATTATAAAGGGTCCGAGAGGCATATTTAGGAGAGGTCTCGATGATTCCCTCTTCTAAGAGCATTAAGGTGAGAATTTCCAACATTTTAAGCTGGTAGTTCTCGGGGGGGTCTAATCGCCCGTGAGCATAGTTCTTAAGATTATCGTCAGGAAAGAAGGGATTAAAGACTAACCAGCGGATTAGTTTTAGTAATCGAGAGAAGGGTTCTACGCTTGAGTAACGATGTTGAAAAAAGTCCTTCTTGTTCTTCTCTGGTTCGATTCCTGTAAGAGGAGCATCAAAGTCTTCCCAGTAACCGATTAAACCATTAACTTGTAGCCAGACAATATCTGCCTTTAACTTTACAGTATCGGCATAGAGAGGGTCAAAACGCTCTGCCATTAGTCTAGATATCTCCTCGACACACGTTTTAGACTCAATGGCATCAGGTAATTGGTCACGGCCAAGATGACCTAGTCTTGGCAGTGAAGAGAGCAGAGCAATTAGGTGCATGAGGCGTTCAAAGTCCGTGAGTTGAGAGTAGCGGTGAAGTGTTTGGCTGCTCGTGCGAAGTAAGGAAAACTTGTGTGGTAGTCCAGCCTGGATCTGCTCGACTCTTGACATAATGCGGTCGAAATCAAAGTGTTCTTTCTGGAAATCAACCTTTTCAATTGCAATGAACCCCTCTGCCTTATGAGGTGGAAACGCTTTTAGTTCTGCGACCATCTCTTCAATAGTCTCTTCAGGCACCTGACGGACTCGTTTCTTATTTCGCTGCTTACAGACTGTAACTGGCGTTGTCATCTGCCAGCCAACCCAATGTGCGTTTAAGTCTTCTAGTTGTCCCAGCAATGAAATACGCCAAGGCCGTTTGGCATTAGTCGCATCGTAAACGATAGGAATCTTCTGCTCTACAGCTATGGTGATTTTCTGTAGTACCGAACTTTCTATCTCTTTCCACTGCCCTTGATAGGCAGCATCTCCATAGAGTTCACCTCTAATAGAATCGGTTGAGATAACGGTAGCCCCAAGGTGCTTAGCTAGTTCAAATCCAAAGGTTGACTTGCCACTTGCTGGGGGTCCAATGAGGAGATGACAGATAAGAGTTGGTACATTGCTGGTGGAGTTCAAAGAGTTCATAAATACTAAGCAGGAACGCTCTTACGTCTTGTTCTTCATCTACTCTCCGTCATTCGCATAAGCTAATTGCGAGTCCTAGAAGGGAAGAGATATTTTGATAGTGTAACAGGATTTTTAAGTCTAAGAATAACGCCTACATGGGGTTTTCTTGGCAAATATGAGGAGGTTTTTCATCATGGCAATGCACTACAAACTACTTGATAATCGGAAGATAATTATGGAAACAGTAGAACTTCTGATTAACGTGAATGAAAAGACAGGAAGCATTTATCTTGACCGAGATTACTTTTTTGAGTGTATTCGAGAGTTTCAAGAGGAAGGAATAATCCAGGATCTTCCTGGACGCGTTACGTTACAAAAGTTTTTGACCAACTACTAGGCTGTACTTCAGAATAATCCCTGTCCCTATCCTGTATCGAAGCTAAAGACAGAAAATCTGGTTGCTCAGGTATGCAAGATATTCAATAAGCGCGTAGGTGGGAAATTTAAACACAAGGTGGGCAAATTTGATATAGAACATCCGATTGAAGAGAGACTATGGCGCTCAAAGTGTCCCTTTTCAATCACCGGTGTAGCCCCTTATGACCTATTTTCTAGGATTCACCAACACGCCTCACGATGGGGTAAGCAACAGCTAAAAAAGGTGATTATCACTTCACCCCTAATCATGGACTATCTTAGTAAGGAAGATATTTTGATACTTCAAAGGGAGTATTGGCCCAACCTTCCTATGGGTCAAATAATCTTCATCTCGCCAGAGGCAAACTATCAAGACATTAAGGAGTGGTGCGATAAGACCAATAAGGGAAAACAGAGATTGTGGGGAATAAGTTACACCTCTTATGATGCAGAAAAGATTTATCGCTTATTTTATAAGATTAACCAGACTGTAGCCGATTTACCTGAATGGATTACGCCATTTATTGGTCGTTGTTCTATTCACTGTCTATCTCAAGCAGATTATCCCTTGGGAGTATTTTATCAATATCAGAGTGGAGGTGGTTGGAGCTACCAATTTGGCTCTCTCGAACAATCATTGGGGGTAGTTAGTAGAGAAGAGTGTGTTGACATAGCGGTTATTAATAATCAGGCAAGTAACTTAAAAAGAGTATTTTCCATCTAAAGGGGAGTCAGTCCAGGAAGAGAGTCTTTACTTCTTCTCCTCAAACTAATCTCTCATTTCGATAGTGCGTATTGAAGCCCTGCACTCACGAACGATTTCTTTCTCATCGTTGTATTTTGTGGCGATACTAATCAGTTTGTTCTTAATCGCTTGTTGCGTCTGTTGAGCATCCTCCCCGAAAAAGATGATGTTCTCAATAGCAGCGATGAGTGCGTAACGATTTTTGAGTTCGTTTTCGTTTTTAAGCAGTACTTCCCAGGTAAGAGTAAACGCATCACTTCGTGGTTGCCACTCTTTGAGTAAGTGATCGACTATCCCCGCACAAATTAAGTCAGGGTGATTCCCTTTATAAGAAACCTCCCACACAAAGGTGTTGAAGAAATCTTCATTGAGGTCACTATACCTTTCATCAGCAAGGGGGATATTGACCCCATCTACAACGAGGTAGCGATTATCTTCTACCTTTAACCGTGGATCTGGGGGATTAGTCACAAGTGCTTTAATCCATCTGCGAGCGTCCTCTCGTTGAGAAGTCTTGCCAAGAGCCACCAGTTCGGAGATTTTTCCCTCCCTTACTGAGGGGATTTGACTAAAAATATCCTCGATAATATCAGCAACCTTTCTCACAACCATGCGCCCCTTGAATCATGACCTATTCTACTATCCATTTTGTTTTATCGTCTTCCATCTTAAGAGTGATACGTAATCAGAGGTGAAATAGTATGTGAGAAACAATATGAACTTTTTTTGAACTATTTGGCGCAATAACTCCAATTTATCGTGGTTAGGCTTAAAAGACAGTTAAGCATTACGAAGGTAAACCACGATGAGAAAGCAAATTTTCAACAAGATCGCCGCCATCACCATCACCAGCGCTCTTATGTTTTCTTGTAACGGAATGGGACCAGCGATGGTACCTGTTATTGCACTAGAGGGACAGGAATTAAATCAAGCCATCAGAGATTTTGGGCTGGAAGCCCCTACCTCCTGGGAAGGCTATCATTCCTTAGCACACCTGTTCTATAATTGGGGGGCATACGACTTGGCGTATGATGCTGTAAACGAGTGGTATAAAGGAGCCGAACAAGAGGGGAAACCTCCGAATGTTAATCAGGATGAGTGGGATACTCTACAAGAAGAAGCAGCCTATCTGCTTCGAGTCGTAACGCCGAAAACTAAAGGAGATATGCTTCCAGTTGATGAATACGATGCTGGTAGCATGGCCAAGGCTGCTTATCTTAATGGTGATTATGTTTTTGCAGCCGAGTGTCTCATTATAGGTATTTCGCTCTCCAAGATGGTAGGAAATCAAGAAGTTGAGGAGTATCTGTCAACTGGATTGCTACAACTTGTAGACGAGCTAGGCATGGAGCGTGCGGACCTATGTAGCAAACTCGATCTTATTGGCTGTTAACAGTCAAGTACGAGGGAACTATCCCAGGCATCATCACTTGTTTTAAAGAAGATGATGCTTTTAGTCTTAAAGGTTTGGGCAAAATGTGAACGGACTGTTCACATTCCTCTAGTGCGTTAAAATAAGCGACCCAAAAATGCCCGATAATTTCACTTATCAGTCAATTTAGATGAAAGAGGAACAAAGTTTTATGGCGACACGTTTTCCAAACGAGACACTATGTGGATTTTTGTAACAAACTATATTCCTTTATAAACATTGCCGTTTCTTCTTAGAAGCGGAATTATACGTTATTCTCAGAAGGTCTAACTGGTACACCCAATTAATTTTTCTTAGTGGGGTTTATTGTACATTCGCTACCCAAATCCCTATAATGAGAATTGCTGCTAGCCAACATAATTCTATGACGACCGAGCCAACGAAAATTAGTGATCCCAAAAAAGATCCAACAGAATTTAATGACTATCGAGAGAAATTTGCGGATTATCCAGAAGCTCTACATG
>JBFRWL010000148.1:0-3891 GCA_051439565.1 Prochloraceae cyanobacterium | reverse complement strand
GGTTTTGAAGTCGAAGTCCTAGAACAAAGAGATGGCTTGGGCGGATTATGGTATTTTGGCGCAAAATCCGTGGGGGTTTCCCAAAGCACCAATGCCACCTCATCGAAAACCTTTCTCCAATTTTCTGATTTCCCTATGGACAAAGGTGTAGACCATTTTCCGCACCATAGTACCTATGTTCAATATCTGACTAACTATGCCACTACTCACAATATTCTTGATAAAATTCGCTTTAAGAGTAAAGTTACCCGTTTGCGGAAACAGGGCGAAGGCTGGGACGTTAACTTTGAACAAGAAGGTAATATCTGTGCTAAATATTTTGATGCGGTAGCAGTTTGTTCTGGTTTACATCACAAACCATTGATGTTGGATGAAATTCCAGGAACCGAGAATTATCAAGGAGTTAAAATTCATTCTTCTTTACTCAAAACCGTCGATCAATTCAAAGATCAACGAGTTGTGGTAGTTGGTGGGGGAGAAAGTGCTGCCGATTATACCCATGAATTATCGAAAGTTGCGGCGAAAACCTATATCTCTCTAAGAAAGGGTGTAGCAGTTCTCAAACGGTGGGGACTTGGAGATCTACCAGGAGATTATGATTCTACTAGGGCAAAAGTTTGGCTGCCCCGAGAATTTCTACACGATCTCAATGTTAGTTGCCGTCATAAAGATGAATATTCGGCTTTCAAAACTTTATATACTCTAATCGGCTTACCTATTTTCCTCTTAATGTTGCCCTTTGCACCTGTTAAAACCTGGAATACTTTGAGTACGCTGTGGGATTGGAAAAGTTGGGTGGCATTATTTAAAGCCCAACCGCGTCATGGTCCAGCTTGTGGTGTTAGTTTAAGTAAAGCTTGTGCGGACATTTGTAGCGAAATGCCTCAAACTGAAGCTGAGTTGCAAGCCAAAACTATTCAAGTAAAGCGTACTTTGGAATGGTATTCCGGCGCGATGCATAATAGTCAACCCTTTACTAAAAGTCCTGATTTTCTCAGAGATATTGCCGAAGGTAATGTCGAAGTAATTCCTGGAGTAGTCGGTTATAAAGGTGGCAAAGAAGTTGAGTTCCAGGGCGATCGCGTTGAAGAAATAGATGCTATTATTCTCTGTACCGGGTTCCAGAGCATTTTACCTTTCTTGGAAACTCCTCGACTCGATGGTCGTACTTTGTATAAAAACGTCTTTATTCCTGAAGAATCGACCTTGGCATTTATTGGTTTTGCGCGACCTAATATTGGTGCGATGCCCCCAATTGCTGAGATGCAAGCGAGATGGTTTGCTGGGGTGTTAGCTGGTAAATTACAGTTACCCAGCACGGAGAAAATGCAGAAAATCAGCGAGATGGATGCGAAACTTTATACTCAAAATCGTCAACTCCATGCTCAAAGATTGACTTCTTTGGTAGACTATCATGCCTATCTTGATGAGTTGGCAAGCTTTATTGGTTGTCAGCCCAATTTATGGTTATTGTTGTTTAAACCAAAAGTCTTTTTTGCAGTTTTGTTTGGACCTTTTGCTTCTTTCCAATATCGGGTTCATGGTTATGGTGCTAATCCAGAAGCAGTTGATAAGGCGGTTTCTGATATTGATGCTTCTCCCAAAGAACGGATTTTACAACATGCGATCGTTTACTTTATTTTAAAACCTTGTTTTATGCTGCTTGATAAACTTGGTTTCAAACGATTCCATCCTGTATTTTAATTTTGAAGGCAGAGGGCAGTTTTTACCCTAAAGGATACCGCTGCCCCCTGCCTCCCGCCTTATCCCCGCCAATTAATTTTGTAATCATCAAATTCACGTTGACCAGATTTCATTATTTTAGGCAATATTTTGTAGCAAAATTGACAAGTAAGAGTGATCCCTTAACGTTACTATAATCTAATGCTACGCAAATAATGACATTTAATGGTACAACTATTGTCACGCCCTGAGACTGCTCAACTCCCTGCTAAGATATTCACTTTAGAAAATGGATTAACGCTAATTCATCAACATTTGCCTGTAACTCCGGTGGTAGTAGCAGATGTTTGGGTACAAGCAGGTGCCAGTGCTGAACCAGAATCTTGGTCTGGAATAGCCCATTTTTTAGAACATATGATCTTCAAAGGCTCTCCTCAAGTCACGGTTGGAGAATTTGACTGGGTGATTGAAAATACGGGGGGAATGGCTAATGCTGCGACTAGCCATGATTACGCCCATTTTTATTTAACTACAGCTAACAGCCATATTGCAGAAACCCTACCTTATTTAGCCAATATCCTACTTCATGCCAGTATTCCTGATGAAGAATTTATTCGCGAACGAGACGTTGTGTTAGAGGAAATTCGCTCTAGTTACGATGATCCAGACTGGTTGGGGTTTCAAACCTTATGTCAGACTCTCTATCAAAGTCATGTTTATAAAAGGTCGATTCTCGGAGAAGTCGATCTTCTCATGCAGCATACTCCAGATTTAATGCGCTGTTTTCATCGCACCCATTATCAACCCGAAAATATGACCCTGGTTTTGGTGGGAGGAATCGAAGCTGAAGCGGCGTTGTCCTTGACGCATCAAGCTTTTGAGCGATTTAGTGTTCGTTCGGAATGTCCCTCTTCACTCGTCGAAGCTGAACCGCCTTTAATCGAAGTTCGTCGTCAGCAATTGCAGTTACCCCGTATCGAACAGGCTCGTTTATTAATGGGTTGGATTGGTCCTGGGATCGGAGAGCTCAAAGTTGGAGTAGGTTTAGATATGCTCTCGGTAATGCTTGCTGGGGGACGTTGTTCTCGCTTGGTGCAAGAATTGCGCGAAGAAAAACAAATTGTGTTAGATATTTGTAGTCAATTTTCTTTACAAAAAGATTCGAGTCTATTTACGATTACGGCTTGGTTAGAACCTCAATATTTAGAGCTTGCCGAAAAGTTAATCTGCGATCGCATTTGGCAATTAGCTAATGAACCCATTAGCGATCTTGAACTTGCCAGAATCAAGCGTTTACTGCTCAACGACTATATATTTTCGACCGAAACCCCAGGACAATTAGCGGGAATCTACGGTTATTACCATACAATCGCCACAGTAGAACAATGTTTATCTTATCCTGAAATTATTAAGCAGATCGCGGCAGTCGAATTACAGCAAATTGCTAACCTATATCTTTCACCTGAGCGCTATGCTAGTGTGATATTGAAACCTTGTTGAAATCTTTAATGTCTCTGAAAACTCACTCTACTCAGCAAAATATTCATCGTACCATCCTCCCTAATGGAATTACTCTCTTGATCGTAGAAAATCAAGCCGCTGATTTGGTTGCCGGTCGTTTCTTTTTTAACCATGCAGGTTCTATTATCGAAAACCGCGCTCAAGCTGGAATCTCTAACCTTGTAGCGTCAGTAATTACTAAAGGAACTCGTAATCTATCCGCCCTGGAAATTGCTGAGCAAGTAGAATCGATTGGTGCTAGTTTGGGTGCAGATGCCGGAACCGATTATTTCTTATTTAGTCTCAAAGCCGTAGCGGGAGATTTTGCTCTGCTCCTAAAATTACTCGGAGAAATCATCCGCTTTCCTAGCTTTCCCCCAGAAGAAGTGGCACTGGAGCGAAAATTAGCCTTACAAAATATTCGTTCCCAAAAAGAACAACCCTTCAATGTGGCATTTGATACCTTACGCAGTAATATTTATGGCGAACATCCCTATGGAGTTTCTGTCTTAGGAACCGAAGATACTGTTTCCCCATTGGATCGAGCAGCACTGCAACAATATCATCAAACCTATTTGTGTCCCGATTATCTAACTATTAGTATTTCTGGTCGGATAACCAAAGAAGAAACTGTTAGTTTAGTTGAGGAAGTATTCGGCGATTGGCAAATTTCTGATTCTGAAATTGACTTAGAGCTACCTTTAGCAA
>JBFRWL010000147.1:0-5182 GCA_051439565.1 Prochloraceae cyanobacterium | reverse complement strand
TTTCAGGCGTGCAGCAGCAGGTAGAACTTAAGGAGCGACGACGAGAAAAAATTTGTTATCCTAGACTACCTCTAGGAGTTTATCGAGAGATTGCTGCTCACTTACAACAAGTAAAAGGGATAAAAACAAAACTAATTTGCCAGCAATCGCAGCAGTTTGATTATTATCAAAGTCAGGTAAGTAGTTTGTGGATTGAATATCCTGCTGATTTAGCTTCTAGTTGCCAACAGCGCTTGGAGGAGGTTTTACACTACTATTCTCAGCTTTATGGTTCAATGCAGCGCGAGTCGATTGACTAATTTTTAGCTGCTTGCGACGAAAGGCAGGAGGCAGAGGACAGAATGCTAGGGATACGGCTAACGCTATTGAGCAAGTTCTGTATCAACATAGCGATCGCGCAGCGCCACTTCACGATCGTCAAAATGGAGCTATTAACTTACATACCAAGCAATGGCAGATACAGCTAAAGGATGGTTCGCTCACAGTTACAGCATTTGATAACAACCGAGAAATTCTCAAAGTTAATGACAATCCCGAAGGGATGACGCAACAGCTTAACAATAACAGAAGCAGAAGTAAAGGGCGCTAGTTGTCACCAGATTGTAACTCTCGATTTGATAAAATAAGTAAACAGCGTCTGTAAAGCCCAAAAAACCTCGGTCAAAGAAAGATAGAAGTTTACTACTAGGTTGAACAAAAATCTCTGTTGAAAAGTTGAGTCTGGTGCTGGGTAAAATCAACTCGCACCAGATTTTTTTTGGTTCTGTTGCCTAAAAGTGAGTAAATGCGAAGTGGAGAAATCAAAATACTTTAGTTTAGACGGGGGGAGTAGTTCATTCTGGATGTCTGACAATGTTCCACTGTCACTGACTAGAGCATCAATTCAGTAACAAGTGTAGAACAGAATAAAGCTTGATTGTTATCAGTAACTTAACTTATCACGCCTCTGCTTATACCCGAAGGGCTGTTAAATTTCATCCCAGCCAGTTACACCGGAGGACATGACATAACTGGTGACGCTAGCTTCAAAGAAATTAGCTTTAGTATGGGCAGCTTTTTTTGTATCGGAAAAACGCTCTAAATGAGTGTAAGGACTCTTTCTATATTTATCCTCTGGATAAAGCGGATCTAATTTAATTGCACGCAGTCTCATATTAGCCAGATACTTAGTATATTGTTCGGTACTGGTTTCAGTAATGCCTAAAATATTATTGCCAACAATATGATTCGTCCAGCGACATTCATGCTCGACTGCTGTAGCAAACATCTCATAAATTTGCTCGACAGAATGAGGCAATACTTTCATGGCTTCTGGGATCAGTTGTTGGTAAAGTCTGACGTGACTTAGTTCGTCCCGGTTAATCATTTTAAAGATATCTGCTGACCCTGGCATTAACATTCTCGAAGCCAAATTGTAGAAGTAAATAAAGCCGTTGTAAAAGTAAAGTCCTTCTAATAAATAGTCTGCTAACAGAGAGATAAAGTAGTTTTCTGGGGTGGGGTTGTCTACATACTTTTGATAGAGTTTGGCAATGAATTTACAGCGATCGGCTAGCACTCTATCTGTGCGCCAAAAGTCATAAACTACACTGCGGCGATCGCTAGGAATAATTGTTTCAATGATGTACTGATAACTTTGATTGTGCATCCCTTCTTGAGAGATTTGCTCCGCCATACACAGGCTGATTTCAGGAGCAGTAATGCTACTCTTAATGTGAGGAATATTGCAGGTTTGTACCGAGTCTAAAAAGGTTAAATAAGAGAGAATTCCATCATAGGCGTAACGTTCTTCTGGAGTGAGATTCCAATAATCGGTTACGTCTTGAGTAATATCTAATTTTTGCGGTATCCAGAAGTTTTCTCGCATCTGTTGATACAACCCGATTGCCCAGGAGTAACGCACGTCATTGAGTTGCATTAAGTTAGTAGTATTGCCAAACCAAATTGAACGATTTTCCGTTTGGTCATCTCCACTAGGATTGAAGATAGGATTAACGGGCATTCGGATATTTTTAGAGTACATCTTTAGTGAAGTAACAAGTAACTAGTAACGAGTTTTGAATTAATTCAAGGAGTCAATAATAAGTTAGGTATTAGGTATTACCTCTGACCTGTGATCTCTGACCTCTCTAATTGGCACAAGCACTACAAGAATTTTCTGATTCTTTAAAGCTGTCGCGCTGTACAGTTCTGATGTAATAAACAGCTTTACATCCTTCTTGCCATGCCATTATTAGAGTTTCAAAGATGTCTTTGGCGTTGAGGGTGCGTTCTGGTTCTTCTGGGAAGTAAACGCCTTTATTCAGGTTAAATAATAATTCCATGGATATGCCTGTATCTATCCATTTTTGTATGGTTGCTACCGCTTGAACGACTTTCTTTTGGTTGAGGGTTTTGTTTTCTTGATAGAACCAGAAATATTCTTTAATAAAGGGTGCTGCAATGGGAACGGTTCCTTTTGCCCACTTGTCGTAAAAGAAGCGACTGTAGACAGGGAGAACGCTAGCACTCACTCCCTGAACTAGGGAAGAGGAGGTATTGGGAGCGATCGCGGTAATATGGGAGTTACGAATGCCATATTGCCGAACATTCTCTGATAGTTCCACCCAACGCTCTTTGTTTTGGGCATTTTCCGCAAACCACTCTACAGGTTTAGATCCGATCAGTTTGCCTTTACTCCACTCGCTACCCTCAAAAGCTGTATACGCGCCTCTTTCTTTGGCTAATTCCATAGAAGCGTGAGTACACCAGTAGCCAATTTCTTCAAATAAGTAGCTAATTTCTGCTAAGTTGTCATAGGAAAGCCGACGTTTCGCCAGCCAGTCTGCTAGTCCCATACAACCTACCCCAATGGTACGATAACGTTGGTTGTGATTTTTCGCCGCCTCAAAGGGAGGGTTAGTTAAGTCAATTGTATTATCTAAGATCCGAACCGCTAGCTTACAGATCTCTTCTATTTCCTCATGCTCAATTTGGGCGAGATTGAGAGAATTGAGATTGCAGCTATGAGCTAATTTTCCTGCTTTGACATTACTATAAGATTCTTGACAAAGATTGCCACCAGGAATGTAACCGTCATGCTTGTTAGGATTAGCGCGGTTGACTGTATCTTTAAACCAGAGATAGGGCATTCCTGTCTCTAGCTGACTGCGCATGACAGACTTTAATAGTTCCCTGGCGTTAACTTGCTTGTAAAGGACAAGTTCTGTACCTACTTTTTGCTCGATAATCCGATACCAGTACTCAAATTCTTCTCCCCAGAGTTCGGCTAATTCTATGCCTAGCTTGACGCGAACTTCGTAGGGATCGACTAACGTCCACACATCTTTGTCGATCGCCCGACGCATAAATTCATCGCTAATGACTAACTGAGGGAAAATATCATAAGCTTTGCGTCTTTGGTCGCCGTTTTCTGTCTGCATTTCCAGGAATTCTGGAACGTCGAGATGCCATATATCTAAACTAACGGTGACTGCACCTGCCCTTCTACCGCCTTGGTTAACTGCGATCGCTGTATCGTTGAGGATCTTAATCCAGGGAATAACTCCCCCGGAAGCATTCTTTTTGCCCATTACCCAGCTGCCTGTTGCCCGAATGCGGCTGACATTTACACCTACGCCGCCGCCGTTTTTAGAAATTTTGGCAGTATTGGTAACTTCACCAAAGATACTTTCGAGATTGTCGTCAATAGCGGTGATGAAGCAGGAAGTTAAAGAACCATTGGGACTTCTGAGGTTAGCTAAAATTGGAGTAGCCAGAGAAATTTTGCGGCTGGCGATCGCCTGATAAAATTTCTTCGCCCATGCCATTCTCTCTTGAGGCGCTTCCACTGCAGCTAGAAGTAAGGCGCAGGTTAAAAATGCTTCCTGAGGCAATTCGTCGGTTAAGAGATAGCGCTTGGTCAGCAGTACCGCCCCAGCGTAATCATAATCAGTATCCCACTCAGGATTAATCCAACTTCCTGCTTGCTGCAGTTCTTCAGTGGAATAGGTTAAAATTCTATTGTCATATTGGTTGGAGTTGACTTTTAACCTAACTGTTTGCTCGTAATTGCCGTACTGATAGCCGCGACTAACTAAGGTATCTTTCCACAAACTCCAGATATGTAGTCTTCCTGCTACATAACACCAGTCAGGTTCGTCGGGACTGCACATCTCTAAAGCGCAGTTAATTAGATTATCCTGAATTTCTCTGGTAGTAATGCCATTGCGCAATCGAGTTGTCAGTCCTGCTTCTAGGGCAATAGCATTAACATCACATCCAGCACAGGCCCAATCGACCACAGCACGAATTTTAGCAATATCTAGAGGTGTTCTCGAACCATCTCGCCTAACAACTTGAATATTGCTGCTATTTCCTGGTTTAGTTTTTGCGATCGATAGGGTCTGTTGCATGCTTCAAAACAAAAAAAATCTAATATAACCAGCCACTGGTTAACGACAAGATTAAACTAATGCTTGGGGTCACACTATACCTATAGTGTTTTACCCGCACATTTAACCTTGTATTACCCTACATATAGTATACCCACTAATCCTAAATTTCATCAATATAAATGTACTATTTAATAGGGGATTAAGGAATGGGGATTGGGGATGAGGAAGTATTACAAAAGTATATTTTTAACAAATTTAAACAATATACCCCGAAAGGATTGGAGTGTGGGGTGTAGGGTAGATTAAAATGATTTTTAATTCATGTTTTCGGATTTCGATCAGCTGATACGCTTGGAAATCAAGGTGAGGGCATCTAAACCTGAGTTGCTAGCAGGTTTAGATATCTGGTTGCGTCTGGGATTAATTAGTGAAGAACAGGTTAAGCAGTTAGCGAGAAGGTATTTGTGTTGTCCTTGGCGCGAACCGTTACCAGAGATCGTCAATACAGACTCGATCGCACCAGAGGCTAACTTTACTTCAGAAGAGGTATTAGCACAACAGAAAATTGAGACGACCAAACAGCCAAATTTCCTCTCTCAAGTATGGCAGGCATTCAAAGATGAATTGAGCGTTCGCTGGCTGCTGTTTCTCGGTACATTCTTAGTGATAGTGTCTTCTGTGTTACTAGCTGATTCCCTATGGCAAAGAGTACCTGCTGAAGTGCAATACGGGATTTTTTGGACCTATACTCTGACTTTCTGGGGCATTGTTTTTTGGGCTTTTTAACAGGAAAATTTACAATTAAC
>JBFRWL010000146.1:0-8810 GCA_051439565.1 Prochloraceae cyanobacterium | reverse complement strand
ATATGGAATTTGACGAGCGACTAAGGTTGCTAGAGGTAGCCGAATCTTATTTAAGGGAGTCAGTTGCTCCGATCGCCTCAAAGATCGATCTCCAACCCGAAGTTTTGCGCAATGCTCTGCGGGGACTGGGCGAAAACTCTTTGTTAGCGCTACAAATTGCCAAATCCTGGGGAGGTATGGAGGTTAGCGATGAAACTTACTGTCATTTCCTGCAATTATTGGCACGTTATTCGGGCACTTTAGCATTCTTGCAAATTCAACACCAGGGGGCGGGTAAATTGCTGGCTAAGGGCGAGAATGAATATCTAAAGCAGCAGTATCTCCCGCGCATGGGAAACGGTCAAGTCTTAGTTGGTGTCGGCTTTTCTCAACTGCGACGCCAAGGAAAACCGCCATTAAAAGCTATTCCCGTAACAGGTGGCTATCAACTCCAAGGAAAGGTACCTTGGCTAACGGGTTTTGGCTTCTTTTCCAAGTTTATCGTCGGCGCAGTACTTCCCGACGGTAGGGAACTTTACGGGATGCTACCCTTTTCTGAAAGCTGTCAAGATGGTGGTGGCGCGATCGCTTTAAGCAAGCCCATGCAACTGGCGGTGATGGAGTCAACTAATACAGTTTCTGTTACTTTAACCAATTGGTTTTTACCCGACCAGTGCTTAGTCTCGATCGAACCTGCTGGGACAATTCACTCCCGGGACAAGAAGCAAGTACTCGATAAAGCTTTTTTACCCCTGGGTTGTACTAGAGCAGCAATTGAGATTATCGAAACTACTGCACTAAGCAAGCAACTAGATTTTGCCCGCCAAGCTGTGGACTCCTTCAAAGAGGAACTCAGTCGCTGCGAACGAGAAATTATCCAAGCTTTACCACCAGAATCCTCCTCTTGGGAAGAACAGTTACAATTGAGAGCTTGGGCAATAGATCTAGCCGGGCGATGCTCTCAGGCGGCGGTTACAGTTTCTAGCGGTGCTGCTAACTACAAACACCACCCTGCACAGCGAGTCTATCGCGAGGCGCTCATGTTTACCGTCTTTGGTCAAACTACTGCAGTCATGGAAAGCACTCTCGCTCGTTTGCTACATTAGGATTGAGGAACTTTATGAACTTTTGAGCGTCAAAATTTAATGAATCTTGTTTAATTCATATTAGATTAAAGGGTACAACTAAGTTAAGGTTAAAACCTTTTTGATAAAACTTAATAAAGTTAATTTCTTATAGTTACTATGACACCGCTAGTAGGCACAAGCTTAAAAAATGGCAAATATCTTCTTAAGAAGGAAATAGGTCGGGGTATTGCTGGCATAAGTTATAAAGCCACGAATAAAGTCCTCAACGAACAAGTGGTCATTAAGACCCTTAACTTAGCATTAGCCCACAAGAGTTACCTTGCGGAACTGAGAAAAAAATTCTTGAACGAAGCTAGAAGGTTGGTAAGGTGTTCTCACCCCAATATCATCACCTTTCGCGAATTCTTCGTCGAAGATGGACTACCCTACCTAGTAATGGATTATATTCCCGGGCAAAGTCTGGAGAAGATAGTCTTGCCTAGCAATCCTTTACCAGAAGCGATCGCTATTGATTACATCCGACAGGTAGGAGAAGCATTGAAAGTAGTCCATCAAAATGGATTGCTGCACCGAGACGTTAAACCACAAAATCTGATCCTGCGTCAGGGAACTCAACAAGTTGTCTTGATTGATTTTGGTATTGCACGGGAGTTTACACCCGGATCGACCCAAACTCACACCCAGGTGACCACCGACGGCTATGCACCTATAGAGCAGTATCTGCCCAAAGCTAAGCGTACCCCCGCTAGCGATATTTACAGTTTATCTGCTACCCTTTACACCTTACTGACTGCTCAGATTCCAGTAACTGCTACTTTACGCAACCGCCTTCCCTTCCCCTCACCAGTAGAACTCAGACCAGGGTTAAGTCCGCAAGTCTCTGAAGCAGTGATGCGCGGAATGGAAATAGAACAAAAAAACCGGCCTACCAATGTAGATGAGTGGTTGGCTTTGCTGCCAGCAACTAAACTTAACAGGCGTTCAGTGGAAGCAGTTAGCTCAATACCTGGAATGACACCCCAAGCTCACCCTTCTCAAGTTAGCTCGTCGAAGAATCAGCACTCTAAACTCAATCAGTCAGACAAGCATAAAGGATTGCTCAAAAAAGTGATCGCAGGTGTAGTACTTCTATTAGCTTTAGATTATGTTTGGTTAAAATATCAAGCTTCCTTCAAGGATTCGCCAACTCAACCAAATAATGTTGAGTCGTCAGTCGATCAATAATCCATTTGAAGACAAGGGAGAGGGGGCAATGGGAGTGTGGGGAGTGTGGGGAGTGTAGGGAGTCAATACTGCTCAGTTAAGAAAAGTTATCGGTTTAGACAGGCAGGGGGAGCAGGGGAGCAGGGGGAGAAAGAATAGTGCTTATCCGAGCAGTATTGTGTGGGGAGTAACAAACAGCAATCAACAATCAGCTAATATCTAACTGGTTACTGCAAAGTATAGAGTAAATATTTAACCAGAAATCATATAATGCAAGACCTTCCCTTATCTTGTCCTATTCCCCTGCAACAGTATCCTAAAGTACTACTTGCTCACGGCGGTGGTGGCAAGTTGATGCACCAACTGATTGAAAAGATGTTTTTGCCTACCTTCGGCAATTATAACCGCATTCCCCACGATTCAGCCGTACTTAATCTTAATCCTGGTAAAATCGCTTTTACCACCGATTCCTATGTCATTCATCCCCTCTTCTTTCCTGGTGGGGATATTGGTTCGCTAGCAGTTCACGGTACTGTTAATGACCTAGCTATGAGTGGGGCGCGGCCTCTCTACCTCAGTGCTGGCTTCATTATAGAAGAAGGATTACCGATGGAAACTCTCTGGCAAGTGGTGCGATCGATGCAACAAGCAGCACAAACTTGCCAAGTAGAAATTGTCACGGGCGATACTAAAGTAGTGGATAGGGGCAAGGGAGATGGCATTTTTATTAACACTGCTGGGGTAGGCATAATTGAACACGATCGCCAAATTCATCCTCAAAGCGTGCAGCCAGGTGATGCTATCTTACTCAATGGCGATCTCGGTCGTCACGGCATTGCTATTATGGCTCTCAGAGAAGGTTTAGAATTTGAGACGACTATTAAAAGTGATTCGGCACCTTTAGCTTCTCTGGTCTTAGAACTGATCGAGGCCGGTATAGAAATTCATTGTTTGCGAGATCTGACTCGTGGCGGCTTAGCAAGTGCCTTGAATGAAATTGCTAGCAGTGCGGGCGTTACTATCGAGATTGAGGAAAATGCTATTTCAGTGCAGGAACAGGTTCGAGGTGCTTGTGAAATTCTCGGCTTAGATCCTCTCTACGTTGCTAATGAAGGTAGATTCGTGGCATTTGTGCCAGCAGCTTTAGCAGATAGAGCCTTAGAGATTATGCGATCGCAAGCTAGTGAAGCTGCCATCATTGGCAGAGTTACTGGAACTAGCACCACTACAATTGGGTTGGTAACTATGCAAAGTCAAATTGGTGCTAGCCGTATTGTCGATCTCTTGACTGGCGAACAATTGCCAAGAATATGTTAATGCCGAGAATTAGATGATATTTGCCAATAATTAACTTTTTAAAATGATTTTCAACTATTTGCTCTTGCCAGAGTCAAGTAGTTGAATTATTTTAAGATTTTTCAGCTTGTTTAGTGGCTATCTCTAAGCTCCCCGGCTTCGTCGAGATCTCCTTGTTACCCTCACCAGAGTATTCTGAAGAATCTAACGCCAGCGAATTTTCTAAAAACATGATTTCTGTAAGAGTTTCCCAAGTAGAGGCAAAGGGCGGAACAGCTAAAGCGCAAGCTTTCCAGTTAGATTGAACTGGTACCCCTAGCCGATGACAAGTACCACCTCTGCGGCCTTCTGGCTTATAGTAACGGCAATAGCGACAAGTAGAAGTTAAAAAATTGGTTGTTTTCATTTTATTTTTTATATATTTAGCAAGAGCAGAATGGTTAGGATCTCGAAATTAATTCAAAGGCAACAGAAAGGAGTAGGAAGAATTTACTAATCTTTATGACCACTGCTGTAACTCTCTATATCCAAGCTTGAGTCCAACCCACTTCGACCTTTATAATTCATATTTTTTTATTTGCCAACTCCAAAGTTTAGTCTTTAAAGCCATGATTTTATATAACTTTTGGCGATCCCTAATCAATTACCATTCTTTAGCATATTTTTATTATTGTTTAATAATTAGATACAAACCTAGAGAAAATACCTATTTGCGGGAAAAATAAAATTATTGAAAAAAAATGGGGATCGAGGTAAAAATGTAATCAAACAAGCTAAATTAAAGCTGGACTAATGATAAAGACTAATCTAAGCTTTTAGACTTTGCCAACCCGCCTTAATAGAGTGTTAAGATTGATTTGAGAAAATTGACCCAACACTAGCCATCATCTCGATCGGACTGCGCCCACTGCTTGGCCGCACAACAAGCACATACCTGCCAACGCTGAAGTTCTCCTGGAGGCGTGGGAGCTTGACACTGAGGGCAAGGAGGGAGAGCGCGCGATCGCCTGCGAATTATTTCCGCCCAGCGTTGAAAAGCAGCTTGGGGATCGCTTTCCTCAGTTAAGTTTAAAGAAGATAAATCCACTGCTGTTCCTAACTGACTGGGATGGTCTTGCTCATCAGAAGAAGAGCTATTAGAGAAAGAAGAAGCAGGGTTAGTATTGTGACTGTGCCACTTAGCTGAAGAAAAGCGGATATCAGCTAGTGGTTGTGATAAATGAGCATTCAGCTTTTTTTGCAAAGAATAGCGTTGTAAAGAAAGTTCCTGTGCCAAAACTGAGCTAGAAGTTGCCACCCACAGTACTTGGCGAGCAATATAAAGTGGGCGGGTTTGACGGGCTACTTTTTCTCCTACTACCTCACTCCAACATCCAAGCAAGCGGCGATATTGAGTGTAAGTTTCCCACCCAGGTTGTTGTTCAATTGCTTCTAATAAGCGAGCCAGAGAATTAAAAGACATAGTAACTGCAAAATCAATTTAATATACAATGAGACCTTGAATGGAAAAGTTGGAAGCTACTGATATGCAAGAATACTCAACTTAATATGTGGATAGTAGTCAAATATATGTTATAGAAAGTACCAATACCTGCTACATTTAGCGAATATTGGCAGAATAAAGAAGATAGATATTAGTATGAAAGTCCTAGTTATTGGCGGTGATGGTTATTGCGGTTGGGCAACTGCGCTCCATCTTTCCAACAAAGGTTACGAAGTCGGCATTCTCGATAGTTTGGTACGACGTCATTGGGATGCCAAACTGGGAGTTGACACCCTAACACCAATTACACCAATTCAGCAACGTCTAGAGCGCTGGAAAGGTCTTACAGGTAAATCGATTGAACTTTTTATTGGTGATATAACCAATTATAATTTCCTGAGTAAAGCGTTGCATCAGTTTGAACCAGAGGCGATCGTACACTTTGGCGAACAGCGATCTGCTCCCTACTCGATGATTGACCGGGAACACGCAGTTTTTACTCAAGTAAATAATGTAGTTGGAACGCTGAATATCCTCTACGCCATGAAAGAAGATTTCCCAGATTGCCATTTGGTTAAGCTGGGAACGATGGGCGAATACGGAACCCCCAATATCGATATCGAAGAGGGTTACATTACTATCGAACACAACGGGCGCAAGGATACTTTACCCTATCCCAAACAGCCTGGCAGCTTCTATCACCTGAGTAAAGTCCACGACAGCCACAATATCCACTTTGCTTGTAAGATTTGGGGAATCAGAGCTACTGACTTGAATCAGGGTGTAGTTTATGGTGTCCTCACTGATGAGACAGGGATGGACGAAATGTTAATCAACCGTCTCGACTACGATGGGGTGTTTGGCACCGCTTTAAATCGATTCTGCATCCAGGCGGCGATCGCACACCCGCTAACTGTATACGGTACAGGCGGTCAAACGCGAGCATTTTTAGACATCCGGGACACTGTACGCTGTGTAGAATTGGCGATCGCTAACCCCGCAGACTCAGGAAAATTCCGAGTTTTCAACCAATTCACGGAACAATTTAGCGTTGGCGACTTAGCGCTAATGGTGAAAAAAGCTGGTAATGCAATGGGATTGAATGTAGAAATCCAAAACCTGGAAAATCCCAGGGTTGAGTTAGAAGAACACTACTTTAATCCTAAAAACACCAATTTACTCGACCTAGGGTTACAACCCCATTACCTATCTGATTCCTTGTTGGATTCCCTGTTGAATTTCGCCACTAAATACAAAGATCGGGTAGATAACAAGCAAATCTTACCTAAAGTATCCTGGCGCAGAAGCTAAAACTCAATCGGTGTGAGGCTAATTACAGAATCTTATTTGACTCAAAAAGAGCGATGGCCAAAAACTGGTCGTCACATCTTGGCACAGTATGACGACAACATAATTGTCGTCTACCAAGCCTATCGTGCCGCAATTGGTCATTTTGCTGCCTCACACGGTTATTTTGGCGGCGAATTCCGCCTCAATAGAATGAGTTGGATTAAACCCAACTTCCTCTGGATGATGTATCGATCGGGTTGGGGAAGCAAGCCAGGTCAGGAGGTAATTCTGGCTGTGAGTATCAAACGGGAAGCTTTCGATCAGATTTTAGCAGCAGCAGTCCATTCTAGTTACGTTTCCGAAGTATACAACACGGAAAACGAGTGGAAAATTGCGGTTAAAAGTTCGTCCGTTCGCTTGCAATGGGATCCCGACCGGACTCCAAGAGGTGGAAAACTGGAACGACGCGCCATTCAACTTGGCTTGCAAGGCGAATTTTTGCGCCATTACGCAAGAGATTGGATAGTCAGCATCGAGGACATCTCGCTATTTGTGCAGAAACAGTACAATTGCGTCAAAGTTGGTAACTGGAAAAATTTACTCACACCCAAAGAGTGTATTTATCCCGTCGCCAATTCTGAGACTGTTAGAAGGCTAAAATTATCGGTTCCATAATTACTAAAACTTCATGAGAATAGCTCTATTCACAGAAACCTTTTTGCCCAAAGTTGACGGAATTGTAACCCGCCTGTGCCATACTGTCGAACATTTACAGCGCAGTGGTGACGAAGTGTTAGTGATTGCTCCTGAGGGAGGAATCACCGAACATAAGGGAGCAAGAGTTTATGGCGTTCCTGGGATGCCCCTGCCATTGTATCCCGAATTAAAGCTAGCACTGCCGCCGATCGGAACGAGAAATGCGATCGAGGAGTTTAACCCCGATCTAATTCACGTGGTTAATCCGGCGGTTTTAGGTCTAGGAGGAATATATTATGCCAAAACCATGAATGTCCCTCTAGTTGCTTCCTATCACACCCACTTACCTCAATATTTACAACACTATGGGCTGGGAGCGCTGGAAGGTGTATTGTGGGAATTACTCAAATTAGCTCACAATCAAGCCGAACTCAATCTGTGCACCTCAACAGCGATGGTACAGGAACTAGTCACTCACGGTATAGAAAGAGTGGATTTGTGGCAAAGAGGCGTGGATACTGAGATGTTCCAACCGCATTTAACTTGTCCCAAGATGCGATCGCGTCTTTCTCAGGGAAACCCAGAAAGTCCCCTACTCCTTTACGTGGGAAGGGTTTCTCCAGAAAAGGAAATTGAAAATATTAAACCAGTTTTAGAGACAATTCCCGAAGCACGTTTGGCTATAGTCGGAGATGGTCCCCATCGAGAAAGTTTAGAAAAATACTTTGCTGGTACGCCAACTCATTTCGTCGGTTATCTGCGAGGTTTAGAATTAGCTTCTGCTTTTGCTTCTGCTGATGCTTTTATCTTTCCTTCTCGGACTGAAACGCTAGGATTAGTTTTATTAGAAGCGATGGCGGCTGGTTGTCCCGTGGTTGCAGCGCGATCGGGTGGTATTCCCGATATCGTAACTGATGGGGTGAATGGCTATCTTTTCGATCCCGCCGATTCCAAGGGAGCAATTTCAGCGACTCAACGTCTGCTAGAAGCCAAACAAGAAAGAGAAATGCTCAGGCAAAATGCTCGTACAGAGGCCGAACGCTGGGGATGGAGTTCAGCTACCCGTCAACTACAAAAATACTATCAAGAAGTAGCTCGATCGCAATCTATGGTTAGTGCAGCTTAATCTTAATAATAGGTAAGAAGGATGAAGGATGAAAAAATAAAAGCAGAAAACTAAATCATCCTTTATCCTTCATTATTCATCTTTGTTTACTGACTAATTTAATCAATTTATGCTTATTTCCAGCAACTTTCTCTGTTTATTGTTCGTCTTTAAGTTCTGACATCTATCATCTTTATGGGTATTCAGGAGAAATATGCTCAGTAAAACTGCTATTTTTGGCTTTGCGAGTGTTGCGACCTTGAGTTTGACTGCCTTTCCTGCTTTAGCAAATAGAGCAACAAATCAAATGGGTAGTCAAGATGTTTACATTAACGGCGACAATAATGAAGTTAACCAAACAATTAACCAATACATTTTAAACAACCCAGGTAAAGGCTCAGTTCAAAGAAGAGAGCCAACTAATCATTCAGTGCGTGGCTACGAACGCGATCGGGTTCCTTCAAATAATAACTATAGAAGTGAGGATAATAAAAGTGACTGGGGTCAAATGCGTGGTGGAGGTCGTGGTCATAAAAAATAATAATTGACATTAAAAAGTTTTTAATAAAATAAGGGGCGCTACTATTGCGCCTTTAGTGACTCAAACTTTACCCATAGCTTCTAATTTTAAATATATGCTGATAAAATTATAGGAGTTACGCCTGTCTCT
>JBFRWL010000145.1:0-3603 GCA_051439565.1 Prochloraceae cyanobacterium | reverse complement strand
AATAATCAGTCTGAATTTGGACTGAGCAGCGACAAACAAAACAAAAATTTGACTACTTTTGTTGCTGTTCCCAGTAAAACCTTAGTCCAATTTTGGACTGCAACAAAACTTTAGAATAGCAAGGCTCGATAGACCAACCTCTTGAGAATTGCCTGTGTGTATTTACGGATTTGTAAAAAATCTTATCGTTGTAGGGTGGAAGTTATCGTGTATGGTAACGGGGAAAGGGGAAATTCTCACTTTTCCACTTCCCCTAATAAACCAATCATGAATATAGACTATAACAATTACTCCGTAAATAGCAACCGCTTTGATATTCGCAATCACGTTGAATTCGACCAAAATGGGCGAGCTTTATGTCCTTCTTGCTTTCCTAATCACTCTAATAACAAAAAAACCCTTTCTTTAGTCCCTAACACCGATGGGGCTTATAAATGCTTTAGAGGATGTACGCCAGAAGAAATCAGAAATGCCCTAGGTCAACCAAAAACAAAAATTGTCCCGACCACATTAGCAAAGAAAGACTTAAGGAAAGACCCAAGGAAAGACGAAGAACAGATCCTGAAGGAACACTCTGATTTGATCAGCTTCAAAATGGAAGGTCTGAAGGCTATTCGCTGGTTGGCAAACAGGGGTATTACAACGGACATAGTTAAGAAATATAAGCTGGGAATATGCCGAGTGAAATCGAGAGGAAAGATGGTTTATGCAATCTCGATCCCAATTCCTAGCTACCTCGGAGACAAATACTATACGAAGAAAAGGTTAGCACCTTGGGATCCAGAAATCACTAAAAGTCCAGATTACACCCCCTGGAGTCAGTATGGAATTCCAGCTACTACTTATTTCACCTATCTTCCAGAAAACCCCAAGGAGACTTGGCTTTGTGAGGGGGAATGGGATGCAATTTTATTGGGTTGGTTAGTACAGCAACACCGCAGTGATGTGGCAGTAGCAAGTTTTACTTGTGGGTGTGGCTCAATTCCCCCACAGCACGAACTAGATCGCTTACCAGGAGAGGTGGTCATCTTCTACGATCGCAATGACAAACTAAGAAAAGATGGCACAAGAGCGGGAGAAGAAGGGGCAAAGAAATTAGCGAAAGCTCTTAAGGGAAGAGGTAAAATAGCGAAAGTACCCATGCCTGAAAATTCCATAATTAAAGGATGGGATGTCTCCGATGCGATCTTAGAAGGATATCAACTGGAAAGCTTTGAGCAAGCAGCATTACAAGCGGAAGAATATAAACCGATGCAAGGGAATAGCTTTTTCAACAAAAGCCGAACCTTTGAAGAAGTTTTCGATCAAGCTCCTGATTATATAGATTGGCTTGTTCCAGATCTCCTAACTTGCAACGAACTATATTGTCTTGCAGCCCCCCCCAGGCGCGGAAAATCCCTTTTAGGCTTGGCACTAGCTAAAGCTGTTTCATCGGGAGGGCGATTTTTAGATCGTCCATGCAAAAAAGGTAATGTCATCTATGTGGGCAGAGAAGATCCTGATGACAAAATCAAAAACCGATTAATAGCGCAACAATGGGAAAGGGAAGAAATGAGAGACGTTTTATTTAACAATTCTTTTACGCTTGATGAGCTTCCAGAACTAATCGAATATGTAGAGGAGACACAACCAAGCCTAATCATATTCGATACTTTATCTCGCATCCAGACTAGCAACGGCAAAGAAAACAGTGCAGAGATAGCAGATACTCTAGCTCCTCTACAAGATCTAGCCCAAAAACAAAATGTGTGTGTTGTAGTCATTCATCATACAAGGAAAGAAAACAAGGACAATGTAGATCTGCTAGATATCTTTGATTCAGTTCGAGGTTCTGGAGCGATTAGAGCAACTTGTAGAGGAATGCTTGTTTTAGCAAAGAGCAAAAATAGCTATCGTTTAGCGGTTGAGAATGGGCGCAGTGCAGAGCAAGATTTAGAGGTTTTTTTGAATGCTGCTACATTGACTTGGCATTTGAAAGGGCGATGGAAACCACCAAATGTAAGCTGTTCGCAAAAAGACATTGTTTTTCAGTGGTTCGAGAAACATAATCGCGGAACAGTAGAGCAGATCCACAAAGACACGCTTATACCCAAACGAAATCTATATGAAATTTTGATTAGATTGATTCATGAAGAATCAATCAGTAGAAGCGGGAAACAGCGAAATACGATATACTACATAAATGAAGTTCAACAAGTTCAACAAGAGAAACTTGATTTTGAACCCGCAAAGCTAGATGACGAATGGGATGAAGGTCAAAATTCAACAAAAGTCAAAAATTCTTCTAAAAACGGATCAACGGATCACAATGGTAAAGAAGTGTTAAATCCCGATCCAGTTGATCCGTTTGTAGAGAAAAAAGGGATTTTTATTGAACTTGGAGATGAAAGCGTTAAAAGCACTGGTACAGCTAGCGATGCGGTTGTCGGATCAAGTGAAACAAAATCAAAGGTTGTTGAACTCCAGGGGCAAAAAGGGATTAAAGGGATCACGAACTCGCTGATCTCTTTAGATCAAAATTGCAAGACTACAAATTTTTTTGACTCTGAAGGATCGGAAGAAGAAGAAGAAGAAGCGGAAACACAAGCACTGAAAGGAGTTTGGCATAAAAAACTAGGCTATGTTCATGTGATGGAGCGAAACGGATCGAGGCTGACAGTACGCCAACCAGGAGGCAGAAAGTTACAAACTATCTATTTAAGGGCGTGTGACTCGCGACGTGAATATGATACCTACTGCGAGATTTAGCTGATTCTCCCAGAAAAAAAAGATTTACGCAATTAAGCGGTTAATTGCGTAAATCATAAAGCTCAAATAAAAAGCCTAAAAAAAAAGCTCTTCTTAACAAGAGTACAGAATTTCTCCATTGCTTGCCACTGGGGAAATTTCGCGATCTCGCTCCGCGAGCCAGCGAAGCTGACCACGAGGAACGAGTGAACCTCTCTCATTTCCCCTCGATAAATGCCCTCAGAGCGTTAGCTACTCTATTTTGATACTAGGAGCCTTCGGAGGATAGAAAGCCCGTTAAAGCATCATAATATGGGGTCTGAATTGTAATACCAATAGGTGGAGGGTATCGTATCTAGACCAAGATTTTAATAATCCTACTCCCATTCACTACAATCGACTGGTTCTTTAGGATCTGAAGCTTTATCTTGTTTGAGTGCCTCTATGTATTGCTGATTAGCTTTGTCATCAACTATCCATTTAAAAAAGTTTTTATTATCGAAGTGACCTTTGTAAATAGCTTTTTCCCAGTAGCAAGCTAATTTGATTTGAGAGGGTATAAGATTTTTAGATTCAATTAGGTTGGCACTTGCGAGGTTGGCACTTGCGAGGTTGGCACCTCTCAGGTCGGCACCACTTAGGTCGGCACTACTCAGATAGGCACCACTCAGGTCGGCACCACTTAGGTCGGCACTACTCAGATAGGCACCACTTAGGTTGGCATCACTCAGGTCGGCACTACTCAGATAGGCACCACTCAGGTCGGCACCTCTCAGGTCAAGACCTTGAGCACCGTGATTTAAAATTTCCCACACCTTACGCCATTGAGGATCGAGCTTCGTCTTTTCATCAATTCTTGTATTTCTCAGGTAGGCA
>JBFRWL010000144.1:0-8901 GCA_051439565.1 Prochloraceae cyanobacterium | reverse complement strand
ATGAAACGGGGAGACAAATTATTAGAAGCAGTGATTTCTCTTTCTCCCTTACTAGGATTGCTGGGTACGGTTTTGGGGTTGATTAATTCCCTAGGTTCCATTCAAATTAGCGATTTAGGTACGTCTTCTACCACAGGCGTTACTCAGGGTATTGGCGAGTCTTTAATTTCTACGGCAGTAGGATTGGTAGTAGCAATTATTAGCTTAGCTTTTTATCGTTTGTTTCAAGCTTTTTGGTTTAATCAGATGAGAATTTTCCGCAAGCTAGGTAGCGAGTTGGAGATGATTTATCGGCAAAAATGGATAGAAGCAGAAAATAATCGCTATCGTGTGAGTGCTAATGTCGAGGGAGCTGAAACTGCAGAAAAATAATCTCGTTTTCCGGTTATTCTCTCGATCTTACCTAAGCAATAAGATCCTAAGTTAATCTGAATTTAGCTCATGACACAAATAACTTCTGACAAGAAAAAGCATCCTTCGGCAGCTATGCCAGCGCGTCCGATGAAACTGTGGCAGGATAACTCCCACAATCAAGAGGTAAGAATCGAAATTATTCCGTTGATTGACGTTATTTTTTGTGTGTTGACCTTTTTTATTTTGGCAGCTGTAGGTTTGTCTCGCCAGCAGGCAATCACTTTGGATTTACCCCAAGCAAACACTGGCAAACCCCAAATGCGAGAGATGTTGGTGGTGAGTTTGGATGATTTTGGTCAATACTATATCGAACAGCAGTTGGTGAGTAGAAATCAGTTAGAGCAAGCGATCGCTGACTATCATCAGGTAAATCCCGATGGATTGATGGTACTGCATGCTGCCAGAAATGCTAGTTATAACGAAGTGATACAGGTACTGGATATGTTGCGGGAGGTAGGAGGCAAACGGGTAGCATTGGCAACTTTGCCGGGAGAATCGTCTAAAAAAGTTAATTTGACTCCTGATTCTGGGAAAAATTATCTGCCTTACCAGCAAAAATCTCCAGAAAGTTCACTCAATCCCATAGAGTCTAACGCTCCTCTCAATTCACAGCCTCAGTCCGAGATTTATAAGTATAATCCCTATAATCTTTCTCTTCCTGATGCTCAGACTACTCCTAGCAACACTACTGGGATAAATGATTGATAATTATCTACTTAACAGCGAAACATTTATTCATTAGTTCGCAAGTTACTTGGGGAAGCAGAATCTAGAGATTCATATATTTCCCGCCAGTCTTCACCCAAGATTATGGTTACGTCAGATGCTAACACGCCAGTACTCTCAACTAGTACTTCTCCTATTCCTAAATTGGTGCGAATAACTGCAGCAGCTCCATCATCTCCTTTTTGGGCAAGGATCCGCGTTACATCAAGATTTTCTCGCCAGCGAGCGCCCAAATAAATTCTGCGGTAACCAACTTCTCGCAAGTACTTAATCATAGCTCGTACTGCTTGCGGATCCCCGGTACTATCTTGAATTGCTACCTTGACTCTAGCAGGTTTCGTATATTTGGGCTGCAAGTCACTCTCACCTATATCGAAGTGCTCGGCCATAATTTTCGGAATGAGGCTTTTTTGAGGAATCCAATAGCTGATTGCTCCATTCTTGCCATTTCCACTAAAGTCACCTGGCAGCATGAGCATTTGTACCTCCGATCGTTTGGTTGTTGTCGCAAAATTAGCCAGGGCAAGTAGCTCCTCGACCGATAAATTGGTATCGATGTTGGAGTCGATCGTGGAAAAGATTGTTGGCACTCGCATCAATATACTAGGCTTGAGGGCTTGTTCGATCGCAGCTCGCATTAGTATTTGCTGGCGCTGTACTCTGCCAATATCCCCGTAGCGATCGTGGCGAAAACGCAAAAATTGTATGGCTTTATTGCCATCAAGATGCTGTTTGCCTTCTTCTAGGTTGATGTATAAATGCTGACTGTGATCGGTATATTTCATATCCTTGGGTACGTAAACTGTTACCCCACCCAAGGCATCGATCAATTTTTCTACCCCTTGTACGTTGACCCGCACGTAGCGATCTATAGTAACTCCTGCGAGGAGATTGCTAATTGTCTTAGCTGATAGGGCTGGTCCGCCTTTATAATTGGCGGCATTGATTTTAGTTGTCCCATATCCTTCAATATAGGCTTTAGTATCGCGGGGAATGGAAAGGACGACAATTTTGTTCTTATCTGGGTCAAACCGCAGCAAGAGCATGGTATCGGTATGACCCTCAAAAGAATTGACTAGGGCGTGATATCCCAAATCTATCTCAGGCTTCTCCTTGAGGTCAGAGGTAAGCACTTTAGTCCCTAAAACTAAGATATTGACTGGTCGGTTTAATTCCGGTATTTGTAGAGGCTTAGGCTCGATAGTTTGTTTGGGGTTGTAGACTTGTTTTTTTTCTTCGGGAGTAAACTCTTGTTTTTGTAGAGGGGTAGAAGAAAGAGATACTGCCAGTAAAGCTCCCACCGTTGCCGAAAGCATTGCCAATCCCGTAAAACCTAAACATATTAGCAGCAGGCCTCCTGGAATTACCTTACCGTTTTGTTTTTTGTTAGTGGGGCGATATTTTGGTTTGACGTAGCTTTTGTCATACATATTTCTAGCTGACACAGACTTCCTCACACGTCTTAAAAAATAGTGTTTTCTCACGCAGTTAGCAAGCTGCTTTCGGCAGCAAGTCATTATTTGATAGTTTAGTAGTTGGGCGTATTTTTGCGGGCAATTTTCTCTGATATTTTACTGATTACTGGCAAACGCAGGGATTTACCTTGCCATAGACGTACCATCAAACTAATACAGACAAGAAAATAACCCGAAGTAAGTAGACCACTAGCATATAATAAACGAAATGTCAAAATTTCTGAAGTTTGCGTCGTTCCCAGCCAGATTAAACTATAAGCTATCAGCCAAATTAGCGCCAAGGTGACAGATACGCGACTGACACTTTGTTGTTGGCGATCGCCAGAAGGTCGATACAGTCTCCAGAGAGCCGGAAAAAGTCCTATTACTGGTATTAAATAGATAAATAATTCTAAGCGCTTGAGTTTTTCCTCTCCAAATACCTCGGGCTCTTTCATCTTGCTTATTTTTCTCTTGCTAACTTGGCTCAAGTTTAGCAACTTCTTTTTTCTAGAGAGATAATAAGTAAAATCTAGTCTTTATTGATAGCGATCGCTCCTATTAAGTTCCTAGATAACAATAAATGAAAAAGTATCCTATTAACTCAATTACCGCTATTGTTCTTGCAGGGGGGCAAAGTTCTCGCATGGGAAGGGACAAAGCTTTAATTGCGATCGATGGCATACCTCTGCTGAAGCAAATTTGCACTTTAGCCAAGACAATTGCCGATCGAGTATACGTAATTACTCCTTGGCCCGAACGCTATCAGGATATCGTACCGAAAGACTGTCATCTAATTCGCGAGGTGCCTCTAGCTAAACAGACTACACCAAGCGGTCCCTTGCTTGGCTTTGCTCGAGGCTTAACTAAGGTAACGACGGAATGGGTTTTCTTGCTAGCTTGCGATTTAGCCTGCTTAAATGCCTCTGAGTTCAAGCGATGGACTAACTATCTAGAAGGAGTGCCTCAAGAGGCGATCGCCCTGCTACCGCGACATCCTAAAGGTTGGGAACCTTTGTGCGGTTTTTATCGCCGTCGCTGTCTGCCTTTGTTGAATGAATTTATTAATCAGGGAGGCAGATCCTTTCAGCATTGGCTGGCAAAATATCCAGTTCAAGAATTGCCCGTTAGCGATCGTCAAATATTATTTAATTGCAATACGCCTGAAGACTTAGAGCAAGCCTTAAAGAAGTCAGAAGTTAGGAGATGAAGAGAAAGGATGAATGATGAAAAAATGAAAGCAGAAAACTAAATCATCCTTTATCGTTACATTATTTATCCTTGTTAATTATTCTAGTTTTAGGAGTCTCCGAGTCAGGAGTCAGAATATTAGAGAAAGCCAGAATTCAAAAAAATTTGCTAAGAATGCCACATGAAAGCTTGTTTACACCACAATTAACTGAGGATGGTTCTTTTACTTTCTTTTCTAGTGAGTTTGGAGAAGCCTTTCACTCTCGTTCTGGTGCCAAACAAGAAGCAGAGGAAAAATTTATCCAACCTTGTAATTTAGCCCAGCAAGCGCGAGTAACTAACTGCTTGCGCCTGTTAGACATTTGCTACGGACTTAGTTACAATACCGCTGCCGCACTGGCAACCATTTGGTCTGTTAATCCTCAATGTCGAGTTGAGTGGATTGGTTTAGAATCAAATCTAACAGTACCTCGTCAAGCTGTTGCTCGCGGCTTACTCGCAGGCTGGCAGCAACCAATTCCTCAGTTGTTAACTCAGCTAGCAGATACTGGCTTAGTTCGATCACCTCAATTACAAGCTAAGCTATTAATCGGCGACGCGAGGAAAACAATTCAACAAGTACGTAGCTGGAGCTTTCAAGCAGATGCAATTTTTCTTGATCCCTTTTCTCCACCCAAATGTCCCCAACTATGGAGTGTAGAATTTTTAGGATTAGTTGCCAAGTGCCTCCAGCCAACGGGTAGACTTGCTACTTATTCTTGTGCCGCCTCGGTGCGTACTGCTTTAAGATTAGCGGGGTTAGAATTTGGCTCGACTATCGGTGTTGGCAGGCGATCGCCGGGAACTGTTGCTAGCAGAGAAACAGAGTACCTTCCTCCTTTGTCGCAGCAAGAACTAGAACACTTACATACTCGTGCTGCTATCCCCTATCGCGATCCTCAGTTAAAAGATTCAGCCGAGTTAATTTGTCAGCGACGGGAAGTTGAGCAACAAGCTAGTTGTTTAGAATCGACTAGCCGTTGGAAAAAACGTTGGTCAAAATAAGGCAGGAAGCAGAAGGAGAGAATTTGCTTCCCAGGAACGGAACTTAGCTCTTGAAGAGAATAGGGAAGGGTCAGTTGAAATAATACAAGACATTCATAACTTATTTCTGCCATACTGTACTAAGCTTTGTTTACAGTCTAGCTCTGCTTACTGAACTCTCTGGAAACTTAAATCAGCCGAATCTGATTAGAGTATCGAGCGAGAAAAATCAATAAGTCAATTGCAGGATATTGACTAAGGATAATTAGATCGCCTGCCGTGAACATTTTAAAGACCACTCCCGCCAAAATTATGGTTATAGATAACAATCTCTATAGCCGTACTCAAATAGTAGATTTGCTGTCATTAGATGGCTACCAAATATTAGAGACAGATGGAAATTCAGATATTATTAGTCGTGTAGTACAGGATAAGCCAGAGTTAGTTTTGCTAGATGTAATGACCTCCGAGATAGACGCATTTGAACTATGTCAACGTCTGAAGCAAGACCAACGCACTCGTTTAATCAGAGTTATTTTGATGGGGGTTTCCGACGACAGAAAATCCCGTCTCAAATGTATCGAATCTGGTGGAGACGACCTACTGGCAAAACCTCTCGATCGCCTGCTACTCTCAGCAAGAGTCAAATCTTTAATCGAGCAAAAACGCCTCTATGAAGATTTAGACCAGACTGAACAGGTTCTGTTCTCAATTGCTACAGCTATTGAAAGTCGTTGCTGTGATAGTACCAACTCCTGTGCCAGACTCATATCTTTAGCTCAATCCTTTGGCGAATATCTGCAACTATCAAGGGAAGATATTAAGAATTTGGTCTATGCAGCCTATCTCCACGATATTGGCACAGTGGCAATTCCCGATGCAGTACTTCTCAAACGAGGTAAACTTACTCCCTCTGAAAGAGAAACGATCGAACAGCACGTGCTCATAGGAGAAAAAATTTGTCAGCCACTCAGAAATAGAAGTGGCATATTACCAATTATTCGCCATCATCACGAACGCTGGGACGGTAGCGGTTATCCTGACGGTTTAGTTGGAGAAGAGATTCCTTGGTTAGCACAGATATTTCAGATCCTAGATATTTATGAAGCTTTGACTAGCCAAAGACCACACAAACAAGCATCGACTCCTGTCCAAGCTATAGAAATTCTCGCTGAAGAAACTGTCAAAGAATGGCGCAATCCCATACTCGTAGAAAAGTTTACGGCATTTATTCACGATACCCAGATTAATCAAGCTGTCGGTTAAAAGAAGGCACAAAGCAGAGAATTTGGGCAAAGGGAAAGGGGTGAGGGAGACTACGCAGTTGGTATATTCTATTTTTTCAACTGCCCTTGGTGCTAGAGTTACTTTTCCACTAAAAATTCTTTCTCCAAAAAGCCTTTCAGAGTTGTTGCTGTTCACGAATCATTTAGAAACCTGATAACTTCTTGTTGAAGAGCCATTTTTATTGTCTCTGAGATAAGTTTGAGACTTGTTTCTCTCCCGAACTTATTAGTAACTTTCTTAAACTCGGAATCTTCTAAAAGTTTTTGGGTCACTAAATTCACAGAATAACCTTCTCGTAAAGCTTTTTGAGCAATGGCTTTAGCTCGTAGCTTGTCGAGGGTCGAAAGAAAATAGCCACTCAATTCGGGGTAAACATTTTGATATCTTTGCAAATCTTGGATTAAGTCAACAATCATGCTCGAATCGCTTGAATTATTTAGTGTTTCTAGATTTTGCTTGAGGGCAAAATTCTCTGGAATGTTTTGAATTTAGTGGGACAAAGTGACAAACCTGTCACAAATGGGAGGTAAAATAGACTCTTAATTATTCTCTTCTAAGCTGAAACCAGCATTGTTTCGTTGAGAGACTAATAATTGCCAATTCATTTCAAATAATCTACTTGTTGAAACGCTGTCTACGACGCCACATAGGGATACCATTGGGATCCCGTAGTCTCAGAACTCGATCGGCTTTCTTGACTTCAGCGGCAATGAGCGATGGAATTCCTGAGAAAGTGATTCTAGAACCTTTAACTTCTATGCGATCGCCTGGTTCAAAGCTAAAATTCTGCTCTTCGAGATACCATTCGGGCCCGAGATGAATCTCAATTGTTTTTTCGGCAGTTTTGACCAACAGATGCACGCCGTATCCTTGACCGCGCCTGGAGTTCATTTATTGACGTTCAAGGTTTGCTTTCTGTTGTTGTTGAACACCCAATGTCAAAGTCTTGTAAGCTTTTAAGTCCTGATACAGTGACCAAATTTTGTCTTGGACAGTTTCAATTGCCAGTCTTTGTGATTCAGTGAAGGGAATTAATACGAAATCCGATTCTCATATACACTTTATATTTCAAAGGAAATGTAACCAATGATAATGAGTTAAATTTCTAATTTCTTCTTACAACGTTTTACTAAGAGTTCTTCAATTTCATTAATTGTCTCAAAATCTTGATTGACTAAAGGTTCATTGACTAACTTCTAGAGTCTTTCCGCTGGTTGTAATTCTGGGGAATAAGGCGGCAAAAATTCGATGGTTATTCCTAAAGGAATTTCGACTTTTTTACTCCGATGCCATCCCGCATTATCTTCTACTAACAACACCTTTTTTTTTCAGCAATTCCTGCATCTTTAGCAAAGCTTTGATAAACAACATTCAACCATGCAGTATTAACTCTTGTCATTAAATACCATAAACTTTCTCCAGTTTTCGGTTCTTATTTTTGAGATTTTTGACCCCTTTTCCCCCTAATTAATTGTATTTTTTCAGGATTTATTTACCATAATTGTAATTAATGCCAACAGCGATCGCACTATTTTTGACCGTCCATCCTAAAGATACTTTCCAGAGTAAATGCCATCTTCTTTATTCTACAGAGTCCTTACTGCTTAAATACTTTTTTTTGAGCTCCTTTGAGCTATGATGTTTTTCTAAATGAGCTTTTCTTGGCGCAAGCAGAATTAGCCAGCTTACAATCAGAATTTGCGATTAGACAAGAACAATATGAGAGAAGACAGCAAGACTATGAGATAAGGCAAGAAGAGGCTGATCGCCGAACTGCTGCTCTCTCTAGATGATCACTTAGATTCTAACGCACGCAGCATCGAAGCTTTAAGCGATAACTTTTCCAAATGGCAACAAGAGGCTCAACGCGATCGCAAAAGACTTTATGAGGCGATGGCTGACTTAGCTGCCGCTCAATCGGTTTATTGCAGCCGATTAGAGGAAATTGATTCACTTTAGAGCACAAGCCCATAACGAGCACTAACAAAATTAGAAGGATTTTCTTGCTCCTGCAACCAAGCCCACATCTGATCGCCAACAGAAAAATGCCACCATTCTCTAGGATGACGGCGAAATCCAGCCGCTTTCATGATCTGATGTAAAAGCTCTCGTCTGGCATGATATTCTCGTTCCCGTTGGCTGCTGTTATTAGCGTAATAGTCTGGGTGCGATCGCGCTCCTAATTCATCAATTTCCGAACCCATAGCTACAGTCATGCCATGAGCATCTACTAGGGTGATATCCACAGCTGCACCCGTACTGTGAGGAGGAGGAGTACGAGGATCTAAGCTAGGAACTGCCCAAAATTGATGTACTTGCTCCCAAATATTTTGGCGCTGTTGTGGCGATAATTTTTCCGAGCATAACCCTTGCGATCGAACCACAGAAGCGAAAGTATAATCGACCATAAATTGCTGCACCTCTACAGGTCGATAGGCATCAAAAATTTTAATCTGCCAACCAGGATAATCCTGCTGTAATTTGTTTTGAGCTTCAATTAGAGCCCTAAGTACCCCTTGGCGGAGATAATAAGGCGATTTTCCTCCATAATTAGCCCCCAACTTCTCATAGGGATGGGGCGACTCTACAGCAAATTTTTCTAGAGGAATTGCTACTACGGGTTCGCCACATTCTTGAACGGGAATTTGCTGATAAGGTTTCACAAGCCTGAATAATTACATTTTAGAAGTGCGAAAAGGTGGTGTAAAGAACTAGATGCACCCACAGAAGCAATTAGAGTTGGAATAGGATCTCGAAGAGGTTAGCTTTAGCTGCCCTTTCGGCAACTAGTTTCACGATCGCGTTC
>JBFRWL010000143.1:0-2730 GCA_051439565.1 Prochloraceae cyanobacterium | reverse complement strand
GAGTTAAACCATTGAGTCCTTCAACTAGTAAGGCAACTAATCCTTTAACTAGCTGAGCGTCAGAATCTCCCCGATACCATATCTTATCTTCTTCCAAGTCAGCGGTGATATAAACCTGGGAAACACAGCCACGAACTTTATTTTCTGGTGTTTTATATTCCTCTGGCATTTCTTTGAGTTTTTTGGCATACCAGAGTAGTTGCTCGTAACGCTGCTTGGGGTTGGAGCGGCGTTTGAAGCGTTGAACAATACGATCGAGATTAGGAGGTAGAGGGGTTGCAGTAGATGACATAATTTAATGTTATTATCTGGAATTTATTATTCCCGACTACTCGTAAGTGAGCCAGTAGGTCAGTCGGAGCTGCTGGCTATTTTAATAGTAACATCTAGCAATTCAACTCAATTCTAGGGTAATTCTACAGAATTAGGTTTAGCAATGTGAGGTAGTCCCCAACCTAATTTTTCTCGCAAAATCCGGAAAAATTCTGGGGGTTGCAAGCGGATAAAACGAGCTGAATAAGCTGCTCGCTCTACCTGCACCCGATCTTCTGGTAAGATATAACAGCCCCCGTTGCCATCTACTACCATCACCATCTGATTGGGAGTAGCAGGAAAAATTGTCACTGGTTCCTTATTAGAAAAGACTAGGGCACGAGATGCTAAAGAATGAGGACAGATGGGGGCTAATTGTAGTACTGGAACATCTGGCGTTACTACAGGTCCACCAGCACTGAGGGAGTAAGCTGTTGAACCTGTAGGAGTAGAAATAATCACTCCGTCAGCGGCAATATCTACTGGTGCGTGCTTGCCTATTTTGATTTCAAAATAGCACATACTGGTCAGTGGTTCTCGGTGTATCACCATTTCATTGAGACACAGTGCCTCCCACATGACGAGATCCTCACGCAACACCCGGACGCTTAGCATCGATCGCTCTTCTATTTCATAATCTTGGGATAACAACTTTTCTAGGGCCTGGGGCAATTGATTGATATATGTTTCAGTCAAAAATCCCATATGCCCTGTATTTACCGTCAATAGTGGTATACCCAAGGGAGCAAGCTGACGAAAAGCAGATAAAACTGTTCCATCTCCTCCTAAGACAATGCTAAAGTTTATGTCTCGATCGAAATTAGGAGGTTTTAACTGTTCGATGCTAGCGTGACACCGGGGACGTTCTGGATGAGAGTATCCGAGGATACCGCCAATACCATTTGCCATCAATACATCCCACCCGCGAGCAATCAGCTTTTCTCGTATCTCAAAAGCAACTTTACAAGCTATTGGTTTTGCGTCGTTGTAGATAATGCCAGCTTTGGCCACAGCCAATTATCCTGCTTATTGTTAATCAGTGTTTCTCTAGAGATGCAACCTTGGCTAAATAGTTGCATATTTTTACCAAGATAGCTATCTAAGACTGAGAAATGCGGACTTGTTAATCGTCCTTAACCTTTGCTGAAACAGTACGCTTGCGCCTCAATTGTGAGCAATAGCGCACTAGCTTATATTCTGGCTCATGTTTTAGTTTTAAAGGGAGTCTTTTTCTGACGTTTTTTAGCTTTATTTTTTTCGTAATCTATTTCTTTGAGCTTTTTCAAAATCCTATTGAAGTAGTCTTGCATATAAGCTTCTAAAGTGGTAGTTTCTTTCGGGTCTAACCCAAATACTTCATAAACCTCTTCCATAGGAGCGTCTAAGGTTGTGCCAGTTGCTAATACTTCAGCAAAGGCTAAGCGATCGGATGCATTTTGAGTCCACTGAAAGAAGCGAGTAATTTGGCGCATTAAACGCAGCAAACCCAAGGGTGCTTGAGAAATCTTAGCCTCTCGACCCGACAATTCCTCGCAAAGTTTAATAATTTCATAAGCTCCCCAGGCGCGAGTTCCAACTACAGGAAAAGTCCGATTTTCTGTTTCAGGTACTTCTAAAGCGCGAACAGCGAATTTAGCGATGTCCTGAGTGTTCATGTAAGCAAGAGGAGAACTCTCCCCAGTCACCCAAACAACCTGGTTATCTAAAATCGGAATTGCATACTGGTTAATTAACCCTTGCATGAAGCCGCACAGTTGCAAAACCGTATATTTCAATCCTGATTCAGCCAAGAACAGTTCGGTGCAATACTTAATTTCCATTAAGGGAACGTTGCGATGTTTCTCAGCATCGAGAAGAGAGAAAAATATATATCTTTCAATCCCAGCAGCTTTAACTGCTTGAATCAGGTTTACTTTGCCTTCCCAATCGACCTGTTTCATACTCAGGGAATCACTTGCTCTTGCGGTTGCTGCATCGATAACAGCTTCAATACCTTCAAGAGCAGGTGGTAAAGTGCTAGGCTTGCAAAGATTTCCCGTTACTAGTTCAGCGCCCCATTCTTTTAAAAAACTTGCTTTTCTTTGATTCCTTACTAAACAGCGCACGTGATGTCCTCGATCGAGTGCGCGACGAGCCACTTGTCTTCCCAGGGTGCCCGTAGCACCGATCACCAATAAATCCATTTAATAATTTAGTTATTATTCTTAAAGTTTCTATAAGATTTTATCAGAAAGTTACCTTTTTCTCTCATAATTATATATTTATTTTTTAGCTACTGGTTCTCCTAAGCCTTTAGGCACGTTACGAGCAAAAAATTATACCATGCCGCTGCTCAAATCTCGATCGCGTCTAGTTAGGATTTGCTCTCAGAGATTTCTAGGCAATAGGCAACACTCCAGAAACATTTAACCTTAACAC
>JBFRWL010000142.1:0-9244 GCA_051439565.1 Prochloraceae cyanobacterium | reverse complement strand
CTATAATCGAGAGATTTAGTTAGGGAGGATGTCACTTGAGAGTAACTGGAAACAACGGGTAAAGTTACAGTGAAAGTGGTGCCTCGATCGACAACGCTGTCAACGGCAATCTGTCCGTGATGATTTTCCACAATGGCCCGAGCGATCGCCAATCCTAATCCAGCTCCAGTTGAAGCAGAATCAGTGCGAGCGTTACTACCATATGGCTCTAGGCGATAAAAACGATCGAAGATGTGAGGTAAAGCTTCTCGATCGATACCCCTACCAGTATCTCGAACTTCTACTTGTAGTTGGGGGTAGCGGTCTCGAAGAGAGCCACTCCGCTGGGCGCGTCCCAGCAATTGCAATTCAACCTCAATAGATGCTTGTTGAGACTGTTTTGGTAGGGCTTGGTTAACTTGTACTTCTGCTTTTTCCTTAAGTTGCTGTGGTTGGCTTTTCTCCGAAGCGGGAAAAGAATGTTCTAGAGCATTGCCGATCAAATTGGTAAACAAGCGTGCCAGATGTTCCCAGTCTCCCTGACAAGTAAAAATATCTTCTGACGACCAAGAATTATCACTTGCTTCGTCTAAATTTTGCCAGTCGATATCTGGCTCAATTATTTTCAGGGACAGGGAAATTCCTTTTTGCTGAGCTACTACTCTTTGTTCTTCGATGACTTTCATCAATAAAGCATCGAGAGGGACGGGTTGATAGTTTGTTTGCACCATACCGCTATCGGAGCGTGCCAGGAATAATAAATCGTTGACTAAGTGTCCTAAGCGCTTAGTTAACCTCTCTATAACTTTAAGTTGCCTCTGCTGTAATTGCGGCTGTCGATCCGCATAGGCTAGAGCTACCTGCACGTTAGTTTGAATCATGGCGATCGGGTTTCTCAATTCGTGGGAAGCATCAGCAGTAAATTGTTTTAAACTCTGGTAAGAATCCCGTACTGGTTTCATGGCAATTCCCGAAAGCAACCAACCGATCGCTGCTACGCAAACTAGCATGGCGCTAACACCTACAGTCAAATCGAGGATTAACTGGCGGCTTGGTTTGGTAACTTCAAACCAAGGATGGCTGACTCGCAGATAGCCGAGAACATAACGCCCAATTTCGACTTTTTTTGTTACCTGTCGCAGGAGGCGATCGGTCGAAAAATGTACTGTTTGGGCGCGAAGATGAGAGTGCAAAGGTACAGGGGAAGGTTCGGTAAAGGTAGACCAGAGTAGTTCGCCTGTAGGACTAAACCACTCTAGATCGATGCGATCGTCTTCCACAGTATCAGTGTTATTGCGAAAGCTGGCTTCGACGTTAACTCGGTAGCTTCCTGCTTGTGGAGTAATAGTCTCAATGACTAGAGAAGGTTCTACTACTTCGATCACGTGTTTGAGAGTATCATCGATGCGATCGATCAAGGTATTACGGACGTATAAATAAACGGCCGTGGCAAATATTAACAGCACTACGGCAGTGACAGCTGTATACCAAAGAGCTAAGCGGCGACGAGTGGCTTGAAACATATCACATTTGTAACTCTTTTGTCGAGTAAAGTTTAAATAAAATTATTAAATATTTATAATTTTCATTCTCAAACTATTCTCGCTACTTTTACAATAAGTAGTTGGCTAAGTACATAATCAGAGTGTAAAAAAAAGACAAGTTAATTATTGCTACCTTCCTTCTCTAGCGGAAGATTAGTGCTAAGGGAGAGGAAGATGGAAATCGTGGAACAAAATTGCTTTTGCTCTAATTTGTAATAGAATTATTGTCCTAGCACAGATGCCAGTTAGAGAAATTCTTCGATTGCTGGAGTTTCAAGACAGTTTAATCGTAAGACTTTAGGGCGATCTCGCTTGGGGGTAATATTGCAATCTTATCATTACCTTTTTGAGCTATTAGCACCTGCGAACCTAAGAGCTGCACAAGCACAGAGAAGGTAGTATCCAAGAGGGATTTAGATATGAGAAATCTATCGATAAAATTAGTAGTTCAGAATTTATTATTGATTTCGGTATTGGTAGCACTGGGTGCGGGTTGCGCTCCTGCTTCGAAAGAACAAGAGAGTAGCGAGCCAGCTCAGGTGCCAGCACCAGTGGCAGAGAGTACTGAGTCGGCTCAAGTGCCAGCTCCAGTGACAGAAGAGAAAGAGATTTCCGCTGAAACACCCGAAAGCTTAATGACAGCTCAAGTCGCCAGCGTTACTGAGGGAATTAGACCAGCCTTGACTCTGGAAAACGTCTATTTTGAGTTTGACAGTTTTGTTCTCACGCCTACAGCTCAGGAAAAGTTGCGCCAAGTGGCACAGTCTCTTCGCAATAACCCCGGTGTGCGCATTGAAATTGAGGGTCACGCGGATGAGAGAGGCACTAAAGAGTACAATTTAACTTTGGGCGAGCGGCGCGCCAAGGCGGTAAAAGACTTTCTGATTGCTGAAGGTGTAGATCCCGCGATGTTGTCCGCAATCAGCTACGGAGAAGAACAACCAACGATGCTTGGTTCAAACCAACAAGCGTGGCTTCAGAATCGAAGGGTAGAGTTCAAGAAACTATAGCTTCTTGATTTATCCTAATGTGGGGAAAATGCTCCCGCTATAATATTGCTATAAGAGGCTCCTTAATTGAACTTGAGAATGTCAGCAGAAATTCAAACTGAACTAGAACAGGCTGTCGAGCAAAGACGCAATTTTGCGATTATTTCTCACCCAGACGCAGGTAAGACAACCCTAACGGAAAAGTTGTTGCTCTACGGAGGAGCAATTCATCAAGCAGGAGCAGTCAAGGCACGACGAGCGCAGCGCAAAGCAACCTCTGACTGGATGAAGATGGAGCAACAAAGAGGTATTTCGATTACCTCGACAGTGTTGCAGTTTGAATACCGAGATTATCAGATCAATTTGTTAGATACGCCAGGACACCAAGATTTTAGCGAGGATACTTACCGCACTCTAGCAGCAGCAGATAATGCGGTGATGTTGATTGACGCTGCTAAAGGTTTAGAGCCGCAAACGCGGAAATTGTTTGAAGTGTGTCGGATGCGATCGCTGCCGATCTTTACTTTTGTAAATAAACTCGATCGACCGGGACGGGAAGCTCTAGAGTTACTCGACGAGATCGAGCAAGAATTAGGTTTGCAAACCTATGCAGTTAATTGGCCCATCGGCATGGGCGATCGCTTTAAAGGAGTTTTTGACCGACGCCAGCAGCAGATACACTTGTTTGAACGTCGCGCTCACGGTTCGGTTGAAGCCAAAGATACGGCAATAGACCTCGGCGACCCCAAAATTGAACAATTACTCGAACAAGACCTCTACTATCAGCTGAAAGAGGATTTAGAAATCTTAGATGAAATTGGTGCGCCTCTAGATCTCGAAGCAGTTCATACCGGTCAGATGACCCCCGTTTTCTTCGGTAGCGCTATGACTAATTTCGGGGTCGAGCTATTTTTAGAAGCCTTTCTAGAATACGGTCTCAAGCCAGAAGGGAGAAAATCTTCGGCGGGGGAAATTGTCCCTACTTATCCAGAGTTTAGCGGCTTCGTGTTCAAGCTACAAGCAAACATGGATCCCAAACACCGAGATAGGGTAGCCTTTATTAGAGTATGCACGGGAAAGTTTGAAAAAGACATGACCGTTACCCACGCTCGTAGTGGTAAAACTGTTCGCCTGTCGCGACCGCAAAAACTATTTGCTCAAGATCGCCAGTCAATTGAAGTAGCCTATGCTGGGGATGTAATTGGTTTGAATAATCCGGGAGTCTTTGCGATCGGCGACACTATTTACCAGGGTAAAAAGCTCGAATATGAAGGAATTCCCTGCTTTTCTCCGGAGATATTTGCTTACCTGAAAAATCCTAATCCTTCTAAGTTTAAGCAGTTCCAAAAAGGAATTAAGGAATTGCAAGAAGAAGGAGCAATACAAATTATGTATTCAGCAGATGATTTTAAGCGGGACCCAATTCTAGCCGCAGTAGGTCAACTGCAGTTTGAAGTGGTACAGTTTCGGATGCAAAATGAGTACGGCGTGGAAACTAGGTTAGAGCCTTTACCTTATAGTCTTGCTCGCTGGGTAGCAGGAGGCTGGGAAGCTTTAAAGAAAGTAGGACGAATTTTTAATACTATTACTGTTAAAGATAACTGGGGGCGACCAGTGTTGCTGTTTAGAAATCAATGGAATCTGCAACAGGTAATAGAGGATTGTCCTGAGTTGAAGTTAAATTCGACGGCTCCAGTAGGCACGGGAGTACAGCCAGAAAATTAATAGTAAGTAGCTGTGCCAAATAAATTACTTAGTGGAGACAGCTCATCTAAATAATCTCATTACCCATAAGTCCTAGAAGTCTTGCAGGATAAGGAGTTTGGGAAGTGTGGTGAGAAGGATTATAGTAGCTCGCGAGAGAAATCAGGTTATACCAACTTCAAAAAATACTGCTAAACATCAATTCTGGAGAATCTCTTGCCTGTTCCCTGTTCCCTGTTCTCTTTCCTAACCGAAGTGTAGCAACCTTAAACGAAATTGGTATTATCTAGCAACTTACTGAACTCTGTCTCCTAAGATTTCAAACAGACGCTGCGATCGCATTCTGCCTCGCCTTGCTTGTCGGTAATCTGGTTTGTAGCTTAAAGCCTTCTCGTAGGAAGCATTTGCCCGTTTATATCTTTTCAATTTCAATAAAGCATTGCCTCGACTGTACCAGGCTTGAGGGTAGTTTGGTTGGAGCTTAACTGCCCGATCGTAAGAGGAGATCGCCTGTTGATATTCTCTTAAGTTGTAATAAGAATTGCCTCGGTTATACCAAGCTTGGTAGTAATTGGGCTGACATTCAGTTGCTCGATCGTAAGAAGCGATCGCATCGTGATAGCGTTTTAGTTGGTGAAATGCCCAGCCTCGATGATACCAGGCTTCATAGTGGTCGGCTTTAATTTTAATAACGCGATCGTAAGCGGC
The DNA here is from genome assembly GCA_051439565.1 of Prochloraceae cyanobacterium. GTDB lineage: Bacteria > Cyanobacteriota > Cyanobacteriia > Cyanobacteriales > JBFRWL01 > JBFRWL01. The sequence continues at coordinate 4,320 of JBFRWL010000142.1, read as the reverse complement.
AATTGCCCTGCGATAATTTTTTAAATAACTTAGAGCCATTCCCTGACTGTACCAAGCTGGGTAGAAATTGGGTTGATATTGTACCGCCTGTTGATAAGACTTAACCGCCTCTTGATAGCGTTTTAAATTCATCAAAGCATTGCCTCGCTGATACCAGAAGCGATAGCGATCGGGCTCAATCTCTAGGGCTTTATCGTAAGACTCAAGTGCATCTTGATAATCGCCCAACTTATGTAGCGCCCAACCCCGCTGATACCAAGCAGAGGTTTGCGGTTGTAATTGTAGCAGTCGATCGAAAGATTCAACTGCTTGGGAATATTGCTTGAGCTGCATTTGTAAATTTGCCAATCCTTGCCAAGCTTGCCAGCGATCGCTTTGAATGTCGATCGCTGCTCTAAAAGCGGCAATAGCTTGCTGATATTCCCCTAAAGCTTCGAGTACTTGAGCGCGACCCATCCAAGCCGACCAATAATCTGGCTTAATTTTAATCGCTTGTTCGTAAGCATTTAAAGCTTCCCGATAGCGTTGTAAATTTTGTAGGGCATCTCCTTGAGCAAGCCAAGCTTCCTCGTAATTAGGTAAAATTTCTACCGCGCGATCGTAGGATTCCAGCGCCTCTTGGTAACGTTTTGACTCGTAAAGAGTTTGACCCTGGTTATATAAATCCGCTGCTTTAGCAGAATTGCGCCAGTAATTAACTGAGATAAATCCCGTTGCGCCTACACCAGTAATTGTGAGCAAGATTAATATTTTAGACAGACAAGAACCCAACCAGTTACGCTCTTCTAAGGGTTTAGGTGCAACAGCAGCTACAGGCACAGTTGCAGTAGCAACACTAGAAGTAGCAGCAGTAACCTTCTTTAAACTTCTCAGGGCTGCTAATGCCTCGGTAGCAGACTGATAGCGCTGGCGGAAATCATAGCGCACCATAGTATTTAAAACTCTAACTAACTCAGGACTAACTCGTCCTCGCGGCTGCCAGCTAATTTCTCCAGTGTGGGGGTCAGTTGGTAAAGTATGAGGCAAGCGACCTGTAAGGGCTTGAATGCCGATCGCTCCTACCGCATAGATATCGCTGCTCAATTTTGGCTTGCCGCTAGCTTGTTCGCTGGGACGATAGCCAGGAGTACCGATCGCAATAGTATATTTTGTCTTTCCTCCTGGGAGTATTTCACTAGTAATTTGTTTAACTGCGCCAAAATCAATTAAAACTAACTTTCCATCTTGTTTCCGTCGAATGATATTACGGGGATTGATATCTCGGTGAATGACGTTATTTTGATGGACAAATTCTAATATTTCCAGAATTTCTTGCAGTAAAGTAATAACTTGATGCTCTTGATTTTTTTCCCGAAAGCGAGAGAGTTCTTGATGTAAGTCGCCTCCTTTGATATATTCTTCAACTAAATAGAATTCGCGATCTTCCTCAAAATAGGCATAAAGTTGGGGAATTTGCGGATGAGTTCCTAACTGATGCAGAGTTTGAGCTTCAGTATCAAATAAGCGTTTTGCTGTTTCCCAGGTCAATGAATCGGTGGCTTGGGGTTTAAGCTGTTTAACCACACATTTTCGATTCCCAGGTAGGTGAAGGTCTTGTGCTAGGAAAGTCTTCCCAAATCCTCCTTGTCCAAGCCTAGAGATAATTTGGTAACGTCTAGTTAGTTGGGCACCTGGAGCTATGTTCATTCTCTACTACTACTTTGTCAAGATTGGTTTGAGGGATAAATATTATTCAAGAAGTCAGAAATCAAAAGTCAGGGGTCAGGGGGAGTGTGGGAAGTGTGGGGAGTGTGGGAAGTAATTTTATGCCCCTTGTCCTTCTTGTTTTCCTTGTCTCCCTTGTCCTCTCTCAAACATTTTCTTATTAATTTGACCGACCTACTTATTAAGCGTGAAACAAATCTACTGGCTCGATCGGATTCAACCTTCAGAATGTCTCCTCGTTGGAGATAAAGCTTTTGCTTTAAACCAGCTTTGGCAACATGGTTATCCCGTCATGAATGGTTTTGTGTTAGGCGCTGCCAATATACAAGAATTACGACGAATTCTTGATGATTCCGAGCCACTGCTAGCAGATTTTCCCGATTCATCTTTACATATAGACGTAAATAATCATAAAGAGTTGCAATTTTTAGCACAACGTAGTCGTCAGGAAATTATTAAGGTTAATTGGCCCGTTGAAAAAGTTTCTATTTTAGTTGATGCTGCTCGCAAGTTAAACTCTCCCACTCTAATTGTGCGCGCTTCCCTTTGTTTGCCCGATCGCTTGAGAGGGAAGTTTACTGGCTTACTCCCGTCGCAGATTAGCGCTTGCGAACCAGAAGCCTTAGCATTGGCACTCAAACGAGTCTGGGCAGAGTTATTTAGCGCTAGAAGTATATTTTTTTGGTACAAAGCTGGAATTGGCATAGAACAGTTAAATTTGGCAATTTTAGTCCAGCCAATAACTAATGCGATCGCTTCGGGAACAGTGGAAATTAAAGACAATCAAATTTGCATGCAGTCAACTTGGGGCTTAGGACACAGTATAGTTAGAGGAGAGGTCTTGCCGGACTGCTATCAAATACAGCCAAGCACAAAAATCTTACAAAAAAAGCAATTAGGGAATAAAATTCGCGCCTATCGTCTCAACCAAAGTAGCTTGGAAGCTTATTTGCTCTCGGAAGCAGAACAAGAACAATATTCACTCGATGAAGTTTTACTAACACAACTGATTGAGTTAAGTACTCGTCTGGGAGAAGAGAGCGAATATATTGGCTTGTTGGAATGGACTTTAATTAAAAGTCAAGAAAGTTCTCAGCCTCAATTTTATCTAACTCAATCTATTCCCTATCCAGAACAGATAATTACAGTTAGTTCTGAGCTAACAGAACCGTTAATGAAAGATTTAGTGCCATTATTAAAGGGGTTAGCAGCCTCGCCAGGACAAGTGATCGCTTCAGTACAAACGATCGCCGGTCCAACTGGTCATCTACAAGCCATTCCTCCTGGTAGAATTTTAGTAACTAAAAGTATTACTCCCGATTGGCTGCCTCTATTGAAAAAAGCTGCTGGGGTAGTGGCTGAAGTTGGAGGAGTTACCAGTCATGCTGCGATTATTGCTAGAGAATTAGGTATACCAGCGATCGTTGGTGTTACTGGTGCAACCCGCCTACTCAGAAGTGGAGAGTCAATACTAATCGATGGTAGTAGAGGGGAAATTTATCGCCTCTCAGAAGATTGGGAGACCGAGAGACCGGGAGACGATCGGGAGACAAAAGAAAAAAATTTACTCCTCCCCTCAACTGTTCAACCTCAAATCCCTAACTACCCGATCGCTACTCAACTGCTAGTCAATTTAAGTCAGCCTAGTTCTATAGCCAATACCGTTTCCTTACCTGTAGATGGAGTAGGGTTATTGCGTTCTGAATTGATGCTGTTAGAATTGCTTTCCTCTAACTCCTGGGAGAGTTTAGAAAATTGGCTAGAGGGGTCGCAAAAGATAGTTTTAGTTGAATATTTAACCCAGTTAATTTCTCAGTTTGCTGCTGCTTTTGCTCCGCGACCGGTATTCTATCGTTCCATAGATTGGTACTCTTTAGCATTTTCTTCTGGATTCAAAGGAGCAGAAATAAATCCCAGTTTCAGAGAAAGGGGAACTTACAATTATCTTTTAAATCCAACTTTATTCGATCTAGACTTAGAAGCTTTAGTTAAAGTCCGTGCTTCTGGCTGTGCTAATGTTAACTTAATTTTACCTTTTGTCCGTAGTGTGGAAGAGTTTAGTTTCTGTCGTCATCGCTTAGAAGAAAAGGGTTTATTAGCTCAAGAGTCTTTTCAACTTTGGATGATGGCAGAAGTACCTTCAGTAATTTTTCTCTTACCTCAATACGTGCAAGCAGGAGTTCAAGGAATTGCTATTGGTACTAACGATCTAACTGAGTTAATCTTGGGAGTTGACAGAGAAAGGGGAGAGTTAAGCGCAAAATATAATGCCTGTCATCCAGCGATGCTAGAGACGCTCAAACAGTTAGTCAAATTGGCAAAAACTTTGGGCATTCCCTGTTCAATTTGCGGTCAAGCGCCAGTAGAATATCCAGAACTAATCGATCGACTGGTACGCTGGGGTATTACTTCCATTTCTGTAGAACCAGAAGCAGTACCGAGAACCTATCAAGCGATCGCTCGCGCCGAACAACGTTTATTATTAGAAGCTGCTCGTTCTCAATTGTCGATCGACATTCAAGATTAATTTGAACATTCTGACGCGCGGCATTCTCCCCCCGTCTCTACAGTAAGGAGGGAGTTAGGAGCGGGTTTTGGACCCGCTCAACCAGTTCG
>JBFRWL010000141.1:0-5056 GCA_051439565.1 Prochloraceae cyanobacterium | reverse complement strand
ATATCAATATCATGCAAGCTTTCAGAACGAAAATAAATTGGATAATAATCACTTCGACTTTAACAGTCTTGACGCTAATTATAAGCTATTTCCGTCAAACTTTTTCCTAATTGACTATTTTTAAAATATTTTTTGACATTTCTTAAACTCTAGTGTTTAGGATTTTCAAGAGTAGAGGTTAAAAGTATTTCAAATAACTAATTCAACAATTCTCAACAAATATCGAGGAGTGAACTTAATGGTAGGAACCACTCTTAAAGCTGGCGATCTTGCCATCGTTGGTTTTAACTTTGACAATCCTGATGAATTTGCTTTTGTTGCTCTGACAAATATCGATGCTGGCAGCGAGATTAAATTCACAGACAACGGTTGGTTAATATCGGGCGGGTTTAGAAGTACCGAAGGCACTTTGATCTGGAAAGCTGAGCGCGACTATAGCGCAGGAAGCGTTATCAAACCAAGTGTTAGTGGAGTTACCTTTTCTGCTAGTGGCGACCAAATCTTAGTTGCTCAAGGACCAGATAATAACCCTAATTTCCTTTATGCTCTCAATAGTGAGAGTAACGGAGTCTGGCCAACTGACGCAAATAATAGTAACACCTCTGCTTTACCTACTGGGCTAACTAATGAGCAAACAGCAGTTGCACTTCCAGAAATTGATAACTCTGTTTACACAGGCATGACAATTGGAACCAAGACAGAATTACTCGCTGCCATTAGCAACTCTGCTAACTGGTCGGGAAGTAACAGTACCCGCCAGATAATTCCTACATTTAGCTTGACTCTCACCGATGCAGTCAGCGGTGGCGGTTCCACAACTCCAACACCTAGTCCAGTTATTGCCATCTACGAGATTCAAGGTGCTAGCCATACCTCGCCATTTGCCGGTCACTCTGTCACCACTAGAGGTCTAGTTACAGCGCTAGCTTCCAATGGTTTCTATCTGCAAGCTCCAACAGGGGATAGCAATGATGCTACCTCAGACGGGATTTTTGTCTTCACTGGCTCTTCACCTACCGTTAACGTCGGCGACTCAGTAGAAGTTAGAGGGAAAGTAACAGAATATCTTCCTGGTAACGATCAAGAGAATTTAACTATTACTCAGATTACTAGTCCAACCGTCACTTCTCTAACAACTCCTCTAGGAGCAATAACTGCAACTGTCATTGGTGCTGGCGGACGTGCAGTACCAACTGAGGTTATTGATAACGATCGCTTCGCTACATTTGACTCCGCTCAAGACGGTATCGACTTTTACGAAAGCCTAGAAGGGATGCTAGTCCGGGTTAATGATGCTCTAGCAGTTGCCCCAACTAATCGCTTCGGCGAAATTTGGGTTGTAGGAGATAACGGGATCAATGCTACTGGGATTAATTCCCGTGGCGGAATTACCATTAGCGATGGCAGCGCAGTTAATCCTGGTGGCGATTTCAACCCAGAGCGGATTCAGATTGACGATACTCTCTTTACAGGTAAATCGCCTCAAGTCCAAATGGGCGCTCGACTTGGCAATGTCGAGGGAGTAGTTAGCTATTCCTTTGGTAACTACGAATTACTGCCCACAATTGCTCCCTATGTTACTCCTGGCAACTTAAGCACAGAAACTACCAATTTAGTAGGGACTAGAGATAAGCTGACGATCGCCAGCTATAACGTAGAAAATTTAGATCCTAACGATAGCGACGGCGATCGCGATCTTGCAGAGGGTAAATTTGACGCAATAGCCGCGCACATAGTAAATAACTTGCAAGCACCCGATATTATTGCTCTTCAGGAAATACAAGATAATGACGGAGCGCTCAATAGTACTGTAGTTGATGCTAACTTAACCTATCAGGCTTTAATTGATGCGATCGCTGCCATACCAGGCGCACCTCAATACCAGCATTTAGATCTTCCCCCACAAGACGATAGTGATGGCGGTCAACCAGGTGGCAATATTCGCGTAGGCTATCTATACAGAAGCGATCGCGTTAGTTTAGTCCCAAACTCCCTTATCCGCATCGGTGAAGGAAACATTAATTTCGACAGCACTCGTAAATCTCTAGTAGCTAAATTCGAGTTTAATGGCGAACAAATAACCATCATTAACAATCACTTTGCTTCCCAAGGCGGTAGCACTCCTCTATTCGGTTCCATACAACCGTCAATTAACGGTAACCTGCAGAAACGCGAAGAACAAGCACAGGCGGTTAAAGACTATGTAAACAATATCTTAGTAAGCGACCCCAATGCCAAGGTAGTAGTATTAGGAGATTTAAACGAATTTGAATTTAACAATCCTCTAACTATTCTCAAAGGTAGTGGTGCTGCAAGACTAAACAATTTAACCGAAACTTTGCCCAAAAACGAACGCTATACCTATAACTTTCAGGGAAACTCCCAAGCGCTAGACCACATGTTACTCAGCAATAGCCTAGTGCAAGGCAATGAGTACGATCCCGTTCGCGTCAACACTGGATTTAGAGCTCCAGCCAGCGACCACGAGCCGATATTAGCCCGCCTAGATATACCACCAGAAAAATTTACGGTCATCGGTTTGCCCGATACCCAGAAATACAGCGAAAACTATCCAGACATTTTTCAAGCACAAACTCAATGGATCGTTGATAATCGGGAGGCACTCAAGATCAAGTTCGTTTCCCACTACGGCGATTTAGTACAGCATGGTACTGGTCCCTTAGCTGCTGGTGAATACGCCAATGCCAAGGCAGCAATGAGTACTTTGGAATGGGCAGATATTCCTCACGGCGTAGTTGCTGGCAACCATGACGTTTTGGAGTCCGGCAGCTTGACTCAACCCTACGATAACCATAACTACCTGCAAAACTTTGGTCCCCAGTGGTACCAAGATAGAACTTGGTTTGGTGGTGCGTCCTCTTCAGGATTGAGTACCTATCAAATTTTTAACGGTGGCGGACAAAATTTTCTGGCTTTACACCTAGACCTAGAAACACCCCACTCAGAATTAGCTTGGGCGCAGGAGGTAATTAATGCCCATCGTGATAAACCTGTAATGGTAACTACCCATCGCTACTTACAGGATGCCCAAGATTATACGGCTGGAGTCCCTTTGGTTTCTTCCGGTAGATATCCTGATATTTGGTACAACTTTGAAGGAAATTATAATCCTCACGGTATTAAGGCTCAAGACTTTTTTAACAACTTTATTGCGACCAATCGCAACATTTTTCTAGTTAATGCGGGTCACTTCCACGAGGAGTATCGTCAGACTAGCATTAATAACCACGGTTTGCCAGTACACGAGGTTTTAGCCGACTACCAAGACGACCCCAACGGTGGTAACGGCTATCTTCGTCAAATGGAGTTCGATCTTGCTAATGAGCGCATTAACTTCAAAAGCTATTCCCCCACTCTCAACAATTTTCTAACCAAGGACGAGAGTCAATTTAGTCTCGCTGTGGATTTCGCTCTCTATAAAGCCTCTAATCCTACCCTATACTTCCAAAATGGGGTCAGTGGCTATGAAGGTACTAAGGATACTTGGATTAACGAAGCATCCAAAAACACAAGTTACGGCAATAGTACCACCTTGGTGGCTGACGACGATACTACCAATAGCTGGTTTAGTGATCGCCAGGGTCAAGTCCTGTTGCGATTTGACGCTCTTATCGGCAATGCCGCACAAGGAAAAATACCTGTCGGTGCTACTATTACCAGGGCTAATCTCAAGCTAACTCTTCAGGACGACATCGACAGCCTATTTTACAACCCAGACTTTGAAGTTTACTACATGACCCGATCTTGGCAAGAAAATTCGACTTGGAATTCTCTAGGAAACGGTCTTTCTACAGAAAGTGACTACGAGCGATTAATCGCTCGTTTTCCCGGAGATAATAATCCTAATAGTTACAACGTCCGCAATATCGATGTTAGCAATGCAGTGCAACGCTGGGCAGATGGAGAGGCAAATAACGGTCTGGCGATCGTCTCCCAGATTATTAACGGTAACGATGACGGCATTAAGCTATTTGCTTCAGAAACAAGTCAGATTATGTTCCGTCCTGCTTTAGAAGTAGAATATAATCTCGACTCGACTAATACGTTAATTTAATTCACATCAAACAATCGTAGATGAAAGGTCAGGGAATTGTAGATTGAAGATTGTTTTTTTTAAATTCAAATCTATTTGAAAATTAATAATCATCAGTAAAAATATTAATATTTAGTCTTTATTTTTCAGTTGATGAATTTTTTGCTAAAGAACACATTTTCGGATCTTTGAGATCTATTTTATATAAATAACCAAGTTGGAAAGCAATTCGACGACGAATCCCATATCCTGGATACAATTCTCGAGATAATAGGGATCTAGCTCGAAAATCGGCTAATTCAATTAACTCTAGAACTAGATCTCGATCCAAATTTGTCCCGAAAATAGTAAATATTTGTTCAATACATGAACTATTAATTTTTCCTTGCTGTTCGAGCATTTTCAAGTATTTAGTTCTTCTTTCATAAGCTAAAAGAATGAAGTCTAGGCAATTATTATAACTGTGCAAATTATTAAAAGTAAAAACAATATTAGAAATAGCTCTAGAGTTGTTTGTTGGAATTGGATTAACATGAGATTTACATGGTGAATTTTGTGCATACACTATTGTGTTTGACATGATTAACCCCAAAACTGTTACCAGAGATATAGCTGCATATTTCATGACTTTTTAGCCAATTTTATGATTTGACATCATCTCCGCACTTCCAGGGCGGAGATCCGCTTAAAAAAATATTACTTGGATTATATAGGGGTGGCAGAGATTCTATCATAAACCTCATTTTTTGCACCAAGTCTAATTGCTCAATCTCGGATCTGCTCAGATTAAAGATCGCCACTATTAAGACGAAAACCATCTTCCCAAACTCGCTCGACAGCACCAGTGAATTTAGTATTTCCTTCTGAGGAAGCTATAGTAACTTTAATCTGTCCGCCGTGTGAGTGAACAATTTGTTGGGTGATGTTCAATCCCAAGCCAAAGCTGCCCTTCACTTTAGTTCGCGTCTGGTTAACTCGGTAGAACCGCTCGAAGATATGAGG
>JBFRWL010000140.1:0-5614 GCA_051439565.1 Prochloraceae cyanobacterium | reverse complement strand
TTATAAGATACATTTTATGAACGACTCGCTACAATTTTAAAGTGAGTCTTCCCTCTAACGGAGATAAATTAGAATCTCTAGTTAGATCGTGAAGAATTTGAATTAATTTAGCCTCAGTATTTTACGGAAAAAAATCAGAAGTTTGGCTGAGTGAAAAAGCTGATTTTTCCTCAAGTGTGAGTCACGATCGCCTTGTCTAGCTCATAGCAGCATGGTCACGATCATAAGCCTTACTAAAATTTGCAGGAGTCTTGCCTTGAATGTGGCTGTGATAGCGAGTCACGTCAACATCCATACCGATGTCAGCTACAGCCCTAACAAGCATCGATTGTTCCCTTTTCCGAATAATTTGATGGTGGCGACTCATGAGAGCACGAGCTTGTGTTTGAATAGACATTGACCTTCCTCCTTCCCTGTTCCTACTTTAATAATAAATTTTTTCTGTATCAAAAATTACTTTTTTAAAAAAATTAAGATAAATTTAACTTTTGCATCTCGAAGAATTCTTGGAGCTACTTTTTCTTGTAATGAGTTAAGTACATTTGAGGGAGCAGGGGAGTGTGGGAATTGTGGGGATAATTTTATCCTTCCCTTGTCTCCCTTACCTCCTGCCTGTCCCCACCCTCTTGCCCCGAGGAGTTGGTTACGAAGGTAACTGGGGAGAAGAGGCAATAGTTTTAGGCTGAGGCGATTCTAGAGACAAACGCGCCATTGCTTGTTTAACAAAGCTTTGGATAATGACATTTCTTTGATTTTGTTGGAAAATTTTTTGCAACTTTTGTCCGATCGCCTCTAAGTTTAATCCTTCACCAGATGCAGCATTATTTTCTTGTTCTTGAAAATACTCGATTAAGCTCAAACCAGCTATGCGAGTGAGATAGGCTGCACTAACTCCCTGTAGTCCACCTCCAGCGACGTAGGTGAAAGCATTACTTTTGAGAATACTGCCTATGGTTTGGGTCGAAATTTCTACCAGACCCAATTTAACCATTAGCTTGCCAATAGTTCCTGAAGTAGTTTGAGCTTGAGAGAGGGAAAATTTTTGCTCGTAGATTTCGCTTAAGTCTACTAACATCTGAGCATTAATCGCAACAGTTGCTAGTAAATCCATTACTGCTACAGGGTTAGCAAAGGCAGCAGCAGCAGCAATCCACTGATATTGTTCGATTACGGGTAGAGCGCGATCGCGTCTGATTTCATTTAAGGCGTTCTTAGCTGTGGTCTTTAAATCTATAGCTTGTCTGTAGGTAGTTCCCCAAACCAGTTGTTGTCTTTCTTCCTTCAGGATTTGCTTGAGGCGATCGCTTAAAATATCCACCTCTGGTAATTGTTGTTCTATGCGCTCTTCTACCGAACCATCTTCTTGATATTTTCTAACTTTTACGTTGTTAGGAGCAGCAGAAATTGCCACTAGATCTTCTGATGGGACGATCTCCTCTACTCTTTGCCGCAACTGCTGGAGAATAAAAGCCCTTTCTTCTGGTATGTAGCGATCTTGTTTATTAAAAATTAGTATTGTGCGCTGATTAGATTCTTTTAATCGGCTGATTGTCTGCCATTCTGAATCAGTCAAATCTCCATTAGTAAGGAATAATACTAAGTCCGAGGCTAAGCTAATTTTCGTAGCTGCTGCCTCTTTATCTTCTATTTCGCTATACAAAGCTTCTGTTTCTAATAAGGAGATATTTTCACCTATATCTTTTTGTTCTATCAGCTCTCTTAAGCTAGTTTTACCGACTTTTTTCCCCCCAGTAATAGCTATTTGTAATTCTTGCCGATTTAGTGCTTCTGGAAGTTGGTTAATTTCCTGTTTTAAGGAGGAGATATTTTTGTCTGTTGCTTCCGTCTCTAACAGAGCGATCGTTGCTTGTGCAGAGGCGATCGCCTTATCCACCGTTTCCCTATCTATTGGCAATGAACTTTGGAGAGGGAGTAGCTGTGGCGAAACTTTTTTTTGCCACCACCAAAAAACCGTACCGAGGGCTATTACTCCTACTAAACTCAACTCACCCCACTTTACTACCGAATGCAGAAAACTTTCCCATAGCCAAATTCCCGTAGATAGGGCAATTCCACTTACTAAAATCGGTTTGCGCAATTTTACAGCCATTTGGTGCTCTCCCAAGAGTACTTTTGCTTATCTTGACGTTAAGCCAAGGTAAATGTTCGAGTTTTTTAATGATTTAACTTTATGCCAAAAGAAGTCTTACGGCTATGCCGTAAGGATGAATTTTGACCAAGATTGAAAAAGGCAGAGGGCAGAAGGGAATAAGTTGGTCAATGATTGAGCCTGGCTGGGAGACTGAGAGAGGGTTTGATGGCTTGTTTTCTAATTGATAAATATGCAAGTTAAATGTAAATTAGCTTAGAAATAAAGGGACTTTTCCCCCGCTGATAATAAAGACATGCTCATCTTTATTCAGTGGGGTTCACCTAATCCTTGCTCTCTTCGGTCGCTCCCAAGCTTGCGACCTTGCCAGAATAGTTTTCTTTATGCTCTCTGCCTTTGTTGATAAAAATACAAAGTATCAAAAACTAACATCACTGTTGTCAAATAAAGCTATCACTCTTCTCAGCTAATAGTTTGACCTAGCCAAACCGGAAGAGCCTTAAAAAATTAGAAAATTACATTGGAGCTATCTAGTACTTTATAAACCAATATAACTCATCCTTACTTAAGCTGTTTGGCATTTAAATTTTTTGCCCGAAAGCCTTGCTGCAAGAGTTCTGAGCTTCAAAAATCCCAATTTAAATGCGTATCAGCTTATTGTAGGACTACTAGATAAATTCACAGCGAGATCCGAGATTTAATATCTCTTAAAATAACTTAAAATATTTATAGTGAGCCTTGTTAGCATGGTTTAGTGCTTGGCGAGAGCGCTAAGCCTTTCCTAAAATATTCGGCACCAACTACAAATAAATATACTACTTACTATTAGAGTTTGCCGTTAAGTTTAATGAACTTGCTCAATTATCCTAGTGCTATTCAGAGCTGATTCGTAAATTAAATTTTAAGAAGCCTAAAAGCCTTGCTATAATTGTCTTTTATTTCTCAAATAGTTCAATAGTTCTATTTGGGCTAAGGCATGAGCCTACAATAATTACAGCGAGTTTACGAATCAGCTCTCAGTCCTGAAACTCAATAAGATGATATTAGGGCTGGGTACTTTCCCACCAAGGAAAAGTAAAAGGTTGGCGCACCACATTCGTACCACAGTGCAACTCTCCAAATGCACTGAAATAGGCATCCCAATCGTCAATGAAGTGGCAGGTTAATCCCAGGGGTTCCAATTGTGAGCGTACAGTTGTCTCCAGTTGACAAATGTCATTGATTTGGGGACCAAAGGGTTTAGGAATAGCCAATTGCGAACCGAGCACGATCATGTTCACCATATTCGGGAAAAAACTATCTGCCCGTTCGGTGCTATTATCACGGCGGGTATCGCCTTCAAAGAGCATGGGTAAGTCAATAATGTCATCAGCTGCTAACCCAAGTTCTTGAATCAGAATCGCCCGTTTTTGGTCGATAAACCCTTGAAAACGTTCATTGCTAGCCTTTAGCTTCTCATCAGCAAGGACTTCATTAATTGTAATAGCAGCAGAGCGCCTCGAGAGTGTTTTACCTTCCCGTAAATACAGTTCTCCTAAGCCTTGGGTCTGAAGGTTCTCGAACAATTGATAACAAGCTCTAGGACTAGCCAGCAGCAACTTAAAACCTTTAGGAGTGGAAGCAGGAACGAAGGTTAAAAATTCATCAATGTGACCGACGTTCAGCCAATCTGAAAAAAGTTCCACTGGCGCTTGAACTTGTTGAGCCACCAAAAAATCTCGCATACTGGGTTGAAAGCGGCGCTGAGCAGTGAGAGGAATCACCGGATCGGTGTCGCCATACAAAATACGTCCCAGGGGATAGTTATGCCCATTAACGGTGACAGGTGGACTAACTTCCAAGTTACCAAAGGAGTCCAGTCGGGTGCGCTCGTCGATAGATCCGCGAGTAACATGTCCAAAATCGGGACCAAGTAAACTTTCGGGAAAGTCTTCCAAGCCTCTGTAGCGGGGTGATTCCAGCGCCACATACTGTAGATGACCCGGCATCTGAGTATAGCCAATTTCCAATTCATCCTGGAGCCAGCGATCGCCTAAGTTGAGATCTGGGGGGACTTCTTGGAGTTGGGCACTGCTACGACCAACCACGGGGCGAATGGCGTCGATGGTGATTTGGTTGGTTTGAGTTTCCTTGTTTTTAAGCTCAAACTGGGCAATGTAAACCCTACGTGGAGCTAATGTATTTGGGGTCATAATCCAGGGTGCAACCCGCAAGCACACCCAGTCCCGGTAGTAGGGCTTTCCGTTTCGCTCTAAGATTAGGCTGATTTCTACTAAACCGTTAAAATCGCGATCGCAGTATTGGAGTCCTTCGAGAGCAAGCAGCAAATCTTTTCGGGTATCGCGGATGTTTATTCTAGCGTCGTTGTATCTAGGACCGATCAATTCGCGACCGCTAGAGGTGTGGAGGTCCTCAAAAATCCGCACGCGATCGCGGCCTGAGTCGTTGACTGCTAAACGCAGTTCATATCCTCGAGGTAAATCTCCAAAACCTGTTTGACGCACAATCAGCAGTGTTAGATCTTTGAAATCTAAGAGTCCGTCAATTTTGCTATTTTGTAAGTCGGTTTGGGCATCGTTGTAGTCGATGTCCTGGTCGCTATTGACCATAAAGATCGCTCCCTGAGCGTCTGGTCCCCATTGCCAGTGACGTTTGGCGGGATTATTGTTATCCACAATGCCGTCGCGATCGGCGTCTACGTCAAGGCAAATCTGGGTAGCGGTGAGTTCGAGTGTATAGCGGACTGTTCCGTTGTCGGTGGCAAAATCTAGCACTAAAATGCGATCGCCGAGAGTGTTACTGTAGGTGCGAGCTAGTAGAGAGAGTCGATCAGGAATTGTCTCAAGAGTGGTTTCTCCAGCCAATTCACTGCCATCGGGCAGTTGCACAAAGAGTTCGCCCTTAGTACTCAGAGTGAGGCGGTTAGATCCAGGGGGGATAGCGTCGGTTAAAATCACAGTGGTGGGCTTACCTGTGACGAGAGCTTCCTCTTGTCTGCGGCGGGAGTTGGCAGTTGGAGATAGGACAAAAGTATTTAGAGACATCATACTCTAGTGCTTTTCTCAGGACATTCTAACTCTACAATGTAGTGTGCCAAAGATGAACAAAAAATCCCCAGCCTAAGAAAGAAGCTGGAGATGAAAGTTAATTATTTGCTTGTCAGTAGCGAGAAAGATGATTTAACTTTTTGTCGGAATCGAAGGAGCAACCATCGCTGTTTCCGAGTTAGTAACTGGTTCGACTTGTGCTAGGGTTGGTAAAGCAGAACTTATTTTAGTGGCAATTTGCGCTGTCTTCACGTCATAGCTGTCAGTGACCAACTTGGGATAGAAACCGAGAACTATAATCGGAACCAACATACAAGCGCCGATACAGAGTTCCCGAGGGTTAGCATCACCAAGCGCTTCTTCTAACTTCAAGCCATTATTGTTCTTGCCGTAGAAGATAACTCGTAGCATCGAGAGCAAGTAAATGGGAGTTAAAATTACCCCGACTGCAGCTAGG